>NZ_JAPSIW010000563.1 GCF_031178505.1 Streptomyces sp.
GGCGAGGATCACCGCCTGGCTGGCCGAGCGCGGCATCGGCGAGAGCACCGTCAACTTCCGCCTGCGCGACTGGCTGTTCAGCCGCCAGCGCTACTGGGGCGAGCCCTTCCCGATCGTCTACGACGAGGACGGCGTCGCCCACCCGCTGCCCGAGTCGATGCTGCCGCTGGAGCTGCCGGAGGTCGAGGACTACTCGCCGCGCACCTTCGACCCGGACGACGCCGACACCCAGCCGGAGACCCCGCTGTCCCGCAACGAGGACTGGGTCAACGTCACGCTGGACCTGGGCGACGGCCCCAAGCGGTACCGCCGCGAGACCAACACCATGCCCAACTGGGCCGGATCCTGCTGGTACGAGCTGCGCTACCTGGACCCGCACAACGACCGGGAGCTGGTCGACCCGGCCATCGAGCAGTACTGGATGGGACCGCGGGAGGGCATGCCCACCGGCGGTGTCGACCTGTACGTGGGCGGCGCCGAGCACGCCGTGCTGCACCTGCTGTACGCCCGCTTCTGGTCCAAGGTCCTGTTCGACCTGGGCCACATCTCCTCGGCCGAGCCGTTCCACAAGCTGTACAACCAGGGCATGATCCAGGCCTACGTCTACCGGGACGCGCGCGGCATCGCCGTCCCCGCGGCCGAGGTCGAGGAGCGTGACGGCGGTTTCTGGTACCAGGGTGAGAAGGTCAGCCGCGTCCTGGGCAAGATGGGCAAGTCCCTGAAGAACGCGGTCACCCCGGACGAGATCTGCGCCGAGTACGGGGCCGACACCCTGCGCCTGTACGAGATGGCGATGGGCCCGCTGGACGTCTCGCGGCCCTGGGACACGCGCGCCGTGGTCGGCCAGTACCGGCTGCTGCAGCGGCTGTGGCGCAACATCGTCGACGAGACGACCGGCGAGGTCACCGTCGTCGACACCGCGCCCGACGAGGACACGCTGCGCGCCCTGCACAAGGCGATCGACGGCGTCTCCCAGGACATGGCCGCGATGCGCTTCAACACCGCCATCGCCAAGATCACCGAGCTGAACAACCACCTGACCAAGTCCGGTGGCGCGGTCTCCCGCACGGTCGCCGAGCAGCTGGTGCTGCTGGTCGCCCCGCTGGCCCCGCACATCGCCGAGGAGCTGTGGCACCGACTGGGCCACGAGGAGTCGGTCGTCCACCAGGACTTCCCGGTCGCCGACCCGGCGTACGTCGTGGACGAGACCGTGACCTGCGTCGTGCAGATCAAGGGCAAGGTCAAGGCCCGCCTGGAGGTCCCGCCGTCGATCACCGACGCCGACCTGGAGGCGCTGGCCCTGGCCGACCCGCACGTGGTCAACGCGCTGGGCGGTGCCCCGATCCGCAAGGTGATCGTGCGCGCGCCGAAGCTGGTCAACATCGTGGCCGGCTAGCCACCGCGGACCGACCCAGGGGTTTCCCCTACGGGCAGGTTGGGGGTTCCGATGGAACCTCCGGCCTGCCCGTTCCGTTTACCGTGGAGGAACCACAACCGTGGAAGCCGACGGACACCGGAGGGGCGCACATGGATGCCGCGATTGTCACGATCCTGGCGCTGTTGTTCTTGGCGTTCGTGGCGCTCGGGGTCTACGCCACCGTCAAGGTGGTCAAGGCGACCAAGCGCGGGGTGGACCGCACGATCGACCAGGCGCGGCGGACCGTCGAGGACACGACGCTGCGCGCCAAGAGCATCGGCCAGGCGGGTGTCGCGGGCGAGCTGGCCCGGCTGAGACTGTCGCTGCGCACGTCGATGCGGGCCACGCAGGAGGCGTTGAAGGCCGGTGCCGTCGAGGACGCCTCCCTGCGGGAGTCCCTCGACCTCTTCCAGCGGCTGAGTGCCCACGGCCTCGAACTGGACGAGGACCTCAAGCGGCTGGAGAAGGAGCCCGACCGGGCGTGGGTGGCCGCACAGCTCCCCGATCTGACCGCGCGGACGGAGCGGATCACGGGCTCGGCCGAGGCCCTGCGCCGGGCCGCCCGGGAGCGGGCCCGGAAGTTCGCCGAGGACGACCTGTCGGCGCTGTCCGCCCAGATCGACATGGAGGCGGGCGCACTGCGCCACTGGGACCGCGCGGAGGGCGGACCGCAGGCCGCCGCCGGCGGTGCGACCGCGTCCGCCGACCCCTGGGGGGAGCCGGGACCGGCGGCCACCGGACACACGACGGCGGGTGCCGGCGGGACGGGGGCGGCCGAGGGGCCCCAGGCGCTTCCGCCGCGCGATCCGCGGCTGACCGCCTACCCGTGGGAGAAGTCGGCCCGCCCGGAGAGCACCACCTGACGGAGCGGACGGGGCCCCATCGGACCCGCGGGGAGAGGGTGACCGGGCCGTCGGCGCCGTGCTGCCCTGCCCGGCCCGCGCCGTCCCGGGCCCGGGCCGGGCAGGGGGCGGACTGCCGCACGGCGGCCGTGACGGGTAACCTCCCGCTCATGTCCCGGCATGTCGCGATCGTCACCGATTCCACGGCCTACCTGCCACCCCAGACGATGGAGCGGCACGCGATCACCGCGGTCCCGCTGACCGTCGTCATCGGTGACCGCGCCTATGAGGAGGGCACCGAGATCTCGGCCAGATCCCTGGCCGAGGCCCTGCAGAAACGGCGACACGTCACCACCTCGCGCCCGGCACCCGAGGTCTTCGCGGAGGCCTACCGGGAGGCCGCCGCGGCCGGGGCGGGGGGCATCGTCTCCCTGCACCTGTCCTCCGAGGTCTCCGGCACGTACGACGCGGCCGTCCTGGCCGCGAAGGAGGCCCCCGTCCCCGTGCGGGTGGTCGACACCCGCATGGTCGGCATGGCCCTGGGCTTCTGCGCGCTCGCGGCGGCCGAGGTCGCGGAGGCCGGCGGCTCTCTCGACGAGGCCGCCGCGGCGGCCGAGAAACGGGTGGCGAACACCTCGGCCTACTTCTACGTCGACACCCTCGACTATTTGCGCAAGGGCGGCCGCATCGGCGCCGCCCAAGCCCTGCTGGGCTCCGCCTTCGCGGTCAAGCCGCTCCTCGAACTCGACGGCGGCCGCATCGAGTTGCGGGAGAAGGTCCGCACCGCCTCCAAGGCCATCGCGCGCCTGGAGGAGATCGCCGTCGAACGGGCCGGAACGGGCCCCGTCGACGTCGCCGTGCACCACCTCTCCGCACCCGAGCGGGCCGCCGTGCTCGCCGACCGCCTGCGAAAGCGCCTGCCGGCCATCGAGGACCTCCAGGTCAGCGAGGTGGGTGCGGTCATCGGCGCCCACACGGGGCCCGGTCTGCTCGCGGTGGTCGTCTCCCCCCGCTGACCGCCGGCCCCTCACCCGGAAGAGTGAGGGAGTTTTCCACAACCGGGCGGCTGTCCACGGAACATGGCGCGGACCGGCACGGCGAGGCGGCGATCCCTACCGTCACGAGCATGGTTCTTCGCACAGACACCGCCACGACCGCGTTCGGCACCGGCAGCGCCCCGGCGGCTCCGACGAGCGGGCCCGGCCGTGCGCCGGGTTCCGACGGACGGAGCAGGACGGGCGGCCGCGGGTCGCCTCCCGGGCCGGCCCGGCGACGCTCCCGCGTCGGCGGGACGGGTGCGGCGGGTGCGGGCTCGGGCTCGGTGACGCTTCCGGGCCGGGACCCCGCGACGGCCCGGGACCCGCTTCCGATCGGCGGGGATGCCGTACGGGTCAGGGGAGCCGCCCTGTTTCCGGAGGCCCGCCTGCCGGAGGTGACGGAGGTTCCGGAGACGGGGGGCCGGGAGGGGGCGACGGCCCGCCGTTCACCGCCGGGACGGCGGGAGCGGTTCGCGGAGGCGGTCCGGGAGCGGATCCCGCTGTGGGTGCGGACGCGGTGCGGTCTCGAACCGAGGACGCTGGCCGCGCTCGCGGTGGTCCTCGCCGTGGCGACCGTGATCGCGGGCGCTTTCTTCTGGACGGGACGGCCCGAGCCGGTCCGGGCACCCGACGTGGTGCGTGCCGTCCCGCCGCCGGTGGCCGCCTCGGCGTCGGAGGTGTCCACGCCGCTTCCGGCGCAAGCCGCTCCACCGACGGCCGTGGCGAGCGCGGCGAGCCAGCCGAATGTCGTCGTGGACGTCAGCGGCAAGGTGCGCCGTCCCGGGGTGCTGACGCTGCCTGCGGGGTCGCGGGTGGCGGACGCCCTGAGCGCCGCGGGAGGGGCGCAACCGGGAGCGGATCTGACCGGTCTCAACCGGGCGAGGGTGCTCCTGGACGGTGAGCAGGTCCTCGTCGGTCTGCCGGGGCCGCCGGGCGGCGGCCCGGGACCGGGCGCCGCCCCGGGACCCGCCGGTGGCCCGGCCGCCGGTGCCCCGGGCCCTGCGGCACCGCTGAGCCTCAACGCGGCCACGGCGGAACAACTCGACTCGCTGCCGGGCGTGGGACCGGTCCTTGCGCAGCACATCGTGGACCACCGCAGCCGGCACGGCGGTTTCCGCACGGTCGCGGAGCTGCGGGACGTCGACGGCATCGGCGAGCGCCGCTTCGCGGATCTCGAACCGCTGGTCCGGCCATGAGCCCGGGAGGCCGTCCGGCCGGGCCGGTGGCGGAGCCTTCGGGAGGTCCGGGTGCGCGGACACGCCCGGAGCCCGACAGGGAGGCGGGCGCCCGGGTGGAGAAGGAGGGGCCGGCCGATCTGCGGCTCGTGCCGCCGGCCCTCGCCGCCTGGGCGGCGGCGGCCTGGGCCGTGGGCACGACCGGGTGGCGGACGATGGCCGCCGTGGTGTTCTGCCTGGTGGCGGCGGCCG
>NZ_JAPSIW010000564.1 GCF_031178505.1 Streptomyces sp.
TCGCCGTGCACTTCCACGACACCTACGGGCAGGCCCTGTCCAACACCCTGGCCGCGCTGCGGCACGGGGTGACCACCGTCGACGCGTCGGCGGGCGGCCTCGGCGGCTGCCCGTACGCGAAGTCCGCCACCGGCAACCTGGCCACCGAGGACCTCGTGTGGATGCTCGACGGCCTCGGTGTCGAGACCGGGGTCGACCTGGCCGCCCTCACCGCCACGAGCGGGTGGATGGCCGAACAGCTGGGCCGCCCGAGCCCTTCCCGTACCGTTCGCGCGCTCTCCCACAAGGAGTCCTGACATGTCCCTCGACCACCGGCTCTCCGCTGAGCACGAGGAACTCCGCCGCACCGTGGAGGAGTTCGCCCACGACGTCGTCGCCCCGAAGATCGGTGACTACTACGAGCGGCACGCCTTCCCGTACGAGATCGTCCGCGAGATGGGCCGCATGGGCCTGTTCGGGCTGCCGTTCCCCGAGGAGTACGGCGGCATGGGCGGCGACTACCTGGCGCTGGGGATCGCCCTGGAGGAGCTGGCGCGGGTCGACTCCTCCGTGGCCATCACGCTGGAGGCGGGCGTCTCGCTCGGCGCGATGCCGGTCTACCGCTTCGGCACCGAGGAGCAGAAGCGGGAGTGGCTGCCGAAGCTGTGCTCCGGTGAGGTGCTCGGCGCGTTCGGTCTGACCGAGCCGGGGGCCGGTTCGGACGCCGGCGGCACCCGGACCACCGCCGTCCGGGACGGCGACCACTGGGTCATCAACGGTTCGAAGTGCTTCATCACCAACTCCGGTACGGACATCACGGGTCTGGTGACGGTCACGGCGGTCACCGGCCGCAAGCCGGACGGCCGCCCGCTGATCTCCTCGATCATCGTCCCGGCGGGCACGCCGGGCTTCACGGTCGCCGCGCCGTACTCGAAGGTCGGGTGGAACGCCTCGGACACCCGGGAGCTGTCCTTCGACGACGTGCGGGTCCCGGTGGAGAACCTGCTGGGCGAGGAGGGGCGTGGCTACGCGCAGTTCCTCCGCATCCTGGACGAGGGCCGGATCGCGATCGCGGCGCTCGCCACCGGGCTTGCGCAGGGCTGTGTCGACGAGTCCGTGAAGTACGCGAAGGAGCGCCAGGCCTTCGGCCGCCCGATCGCGGAGAACCAGGCCATCCAGTTCAAGATCGCCGACATGGAGATGCGCGCCCACATGGCGCGCGTCGGCTGGCGGGACGCGGCCTCGCGGCTGGTGCTCGGCGAGCCGTTCAAGAAGGAGGCGGCGCTCGCGAAGCTGTACTCCTCCACGGTGGCCGTGGACAACGCCCGTGAGGCGACGCAGGTCCACGGCGGCTACGGCTTCATGAACGAGTACCCGGTGGCCCGCATGTGGCGCGACTCGAAGATCCTGGAGATCGGCGAGGGCACCAGCGAGGTCCAGCGGATGCTGATCGCCCGGGAACTGGGCCTGCCCGCCTGACCTTTCCGGCCCGCCGCGCGCCCGTCGCCCCTCAGGGGCGGCGGGCGCCGTCGCGTGCCGGGGCGGGCGAGACGTAGGCGTCGTAACGCTCCCAGCCCCGGGCGGACGGCAGCGGCGCGAGGCGCCAGGCGCGGGCGTAGGGCGGTGGCGGGGTGCCGGCGCGGACGACGACGGCGACCGGGACGCGGCGGGCGGCGGCCGTGATGCCGGCCGGGGTGATGGCCGCGTCGTGGCCGGCCGGCTGGCGGGAGGCGCAGCCCGCGTAGTAACCGATCAGGACGTACTCGCGCCCGCTGACCAGACAGGGCGGCCGGACGCCGAGCCGGTGCAGGGCGGTCGCGACGGTGGTGAACTGGGCGCGTACGGAGCGGCTGTTGGTGACGGCGCGGTCGAGCACGGCGTACTGGACGGCGAGATGCGCGAGGAGGGCGGCGGCGAGCAGGGCCGTGGCCGCCGGCCGCCACGCGGGACGGAGCGCGGTGCGCAGGAACAGGGCGCACTCGGCGGCGGGCAGCGCGAGCAGGGCGTAGGCCGGCAGCAGGAAGCGGGGGGCGGCGTAGCCGAGGGTGAAGAGGTACGGCGCCGCCAGCGAGGCCGCCGTCACCGTCGCCAGCACGGCGGCGACGCCCCGCCGGGCCGGGTCCGCCCGCAGCGCCGCGACGACGCCGCCGAGGACGGCCGGCGGCAGCAGGAACCACCACACCGCCGTGACCGGGTGTTCCCACGGCACGTCGCAGGGGCGGCAGAGGGTGCGCCCGGCCAGGGCCCGGACGTGGTCGTCCACGGCCAGGTTCCAGCCCAGGGAGCCCTGGATCTCGCCGGCGCGCCGCAGCCGGGCGGCCAGGCCGCCGAAGCGCGCGTGGGCCTCGGCGATCCAGGGGACCGCGCCGAGCAGCGGCGCGACGACGAGGACGGCCACCACCGCCCGGCGCCGCCGCCGGACGGCGGGCGCGGCCAGGGCGACGGCGAGGAGCGGCAGGGCGAGCCAGAAGCCGTCGGCGGGACGCAGCAGGGTGACGGCGGCGACGGCTGCCCCGAGGCCCCCCAGGGCGGCGCGGCGCCGGACAGCCGTACGGTCTGCGGCGGCCGTACGACCCCCGGCCGCCGCACGCTCTCCGGTGCCCGTACGGTCTCGGCCGGGCGCGGTGTCCGAGGGCACCGCACCGGCGGCGGCCGCCCCCGTGGCCACCGCCGCGCCCGTCGCGCGCAGGAAGCAGCCGACGGCGGCCAGCGCGCCGAACGCGCACCAGAGGTTGGGCATCACGCGCGGGCCGTAGAACAGGGAGACCCACAGCCCGGCGAACAGGGCGCCCGCCGCGGTGAGGACCGGCGCGGGCAGGATGCCGCGCCACACCCGCAGCGCCGCCCAGAGCGCGGCCCCCGACAGCACGGCGAGGTAGGCACGGATCGCGGTCGTGGAGGCGGTGACGGCCGCCACCGGTGCGACGAGGTAGCTGATGCCACGGGCGCGGGGCGCGCTGAAGTACGCGGGCGGGGCGTTGCCGCCGACCTGGCTGACGTACACCGCCTCGTCCCAGCCGAGACCGGATCCGGGGACGACCAGGGCCAGTTGGACGAGGACGAAGACGGCGGCGGGCACGGCGGGCGACGCGACCGGCCACCGGAGCCGGGGGCCGCCGGGGCGCGCGGCGGCGGTGTCCGGGGCCCGGGGTGTCGCGGTCGCTTCGGAGGTGGTCACCCCGTCAACCCTGCGCGGGCCGCGGGGGAGCCGCCGCGCGGCGCGCCGCGAGGGCCGTGCCCGTCGCCTCGTCAGGAGTAGTGCGCCTCACACGTCCCGGCGGTGGACCACCCTGTCGAGTCGACGTGAGGTTAGGCTAACCTACCCTCGACTTGCCCAGGCCGACCCCGGCACGTACCGAAAGCGACACCGCCATGCCCAGCAACGCCCGAGCCACCCATCTCACCCGTCGCGGCCTGCTCACGGCCGGCGGCGCCCTCGGGCTCGGCGCCGCGCTCGCCGCCTGCGGCGGCGGTGACAAGAAGACGGAGGGCGGCGCCTCGGCCTCCGCCTCCGCCAAGTCCGGCGCCTGGGAGTTCAAGGACGACCGCGGCCAGGTCGCCAAGGCGAAGTCCACCCCGAAGAACATCGTCGCCTTCACCGGTGCCGCCGCCGCCCTGAAGGACTTCGGCGTCGAGGTCACCGGCGTCTTCGGCCCGACCTACGTCGAGGACCCGAAGACCAAGGCGAAGAAGCCGGACGTCCAGGCGGGCGACCTCGACATCACCAAGGTCAAGGTCATCGGCAACGTCTGGGGCGAGTTCAAGATCGAGGAGTACCTGAAGCTCGCTCCGGAGCTCCTCATCACGGACATGTGGGAGAAGAACGACCTCTGGTACGTCCCGGCGGAGCAGAAGGACAAGATCCTCTCCATCGCTCCGAGCGTCGCCCTGTGGGCGGCCGGCCGGTCGATGCCCGCCGTGCTCCAGCGCCACGCCGACCTGGCCGCCTCGCTCGGCGCCGACGTGCGGAGCGCCAAGGTGAAGGCCGACAAGGCCCGTTTCGAGGCCGCCGCCGAGCGCGTCCGCAAGGCCGCCCAGGGCAAGAAGGACATCAAGGTCCTGATCGGGTCCGGCTCCCCCGACCTCTTCTACGTCTCCACCCCGGTCCGTCCGACCGACACGCTGTACTTCAAGGAGCTCGGCGTCACCCTCGTCGTCCCGGACAAGCTGGACGAGGGCGGCTGGTTCGAGGGCCTGAGCTGGGAGCAGGTGGACAAGTACAAGGCGGACGTCATCCTGCTCGACAACCGCACCGGCACCCTGCAGCCGGAGCAGCTGAAGGCCAAGCCGACCTGGAACGCCCTGCCCGCCGTCAAGGCCGGCCAGGTGTACCCGCGCGTCACCGAGCCGATCTACTCCTACGCCAAGTGCGCCCCGCTCCTGGAGGACCTGGCCAAGGCCCTGGAGAACGCGAAGAAGGTGGCCTGACCGTGACGACCGCCGAGACCGCCCCGTTCCAGTTCTTCTCCCTGCGCGTCGACCGGACGAGGCGGCTCGGCCCGTCGCTGATCCGGGTCACCTTCACCGGTGAGGACCTGAAGAACTTCGCCTCCGGGGGCCGCGACCAGTCGCTCTCCCTCTTCCTGCCGCACCCCGGCCAGGAGGCCCCGGTCCTGCCGCCGCTGGACAACCCGGACATGTACGCGATCCTGGGCGCCTACCGGGCGATGCCCGCCGGCGAGCGGGCCGTGATGCGCTCGTACACGGTCCGGGCGCA
>NZ_JAPSIW010000565.1 GCF_031178505.1 Streptomyces sp.
GTGGAGGCCCGTACCGCCGCCCCGCTCGTACCGCTGGGCATCTTCCGCAACCGGGCCGTGACGGCGGCCAACGCCGGGATCCTGCTGTGCGGGTGCAGCTCCTTCGGCATGTGGTTCTTCATGACGGTGTACGCGCAGAACGTCCTCGGCTACACCCCGCTCCAGGCCGGACTCGCGCTCGTGCCCAGCTCCCTGGCCGTCCTGCTGGGCTCCAAGGCCGCCCCGCGCCTCATGCCGTTCACCGGCTCCCGGGGACTCGCCGTCGCCGGCATCCTCGTCGCCGCGGCCGGGTTCGCCTGGCAGTCGACCCTGTCCGCCGACGGGAGCTTCGCCGGGACGATCCTCGGCCCCGGCATCCTCATGATGGGCGGCATCGGCCTCGCCACCACCCCCCTGGCCGCGCTCGCCACCTCCGGCGCCGCCCCGGGCGACGCGGGCCTCGTCTCCGGGCTCGTCAACACCTCCCGCACCATGGGCGGCGCGATCGGCCTCGCGGTCCTCAGCACGGTCGCCGCCGCGGCCACGCCCCTGGCCGACGGCCACGGCGAACCGGGCCCGGCCGCCCTCGTCGTGGGCTACGCCATGGCCTTCCGCGTCTCGGCGGCGGTGCTGCTCGTGGCGGCCGTGCTCATGCTGCTGTGGCTGCCGAGGCCGGCGGGAGCGGGCCGGAAGGAGCGGGCGGCCCTCCCCGCATGACGTGAGCACCGGCAGGTGCCGCTCCGCCTTCCCGGCGCCCGGCTCGGGGCATGCCGGCCACGGCCGGGTCCGGAGCACCGCCGGTGGCGGTCACCGCAGGGGGAAGGCGTCCACCACGATGTCGGTGAGCAGCGCGCCCGCCGTGCCGTCCGGGTCGAGATCGGGGTCGTAGACGGTGACGTTGAACCCCACGCAGAGCGGGGACGCGAGCAACGGCCGCAGCAGCTCGACCAGTTCGCCGGGCATCAGCCCGTCCGGGTCGGGACTGTCCACGGCCGGCATCACGGACGGGTCCAGCACGTCGGCGTCCAGGTGCACCCAGAAACCGGACACGACCCCGCTTTCGAAGGACTGGGCGGTGGCCCGCGCGAGCGCCCGCGCGCCCCACTCGCGCAGATGGCCGACGGTCACCACCGGGATCCTCAGGGCGGCGAGCTCGACACAGTCCGCGTCGTCCCGGAAGGCGTCCCGGATCCCGAAGAACCGCACGTCCTCGTCGCGCAGATAGGGCTTGAGCCCCTCCAGGTCGGTCAGGTCGTCCTGCCCGCGCCCGGTGGCCAGCGCGACCTCCTCGCCGCCGGCCGCGCCGATCCGGTCCGAGATGCCCGGGTGCCGGAAGTCCGGCGAGGCGTCGACCGCGACCAGCCCGTACCTCCCCAGGCGGCGCAGCGCGAGCGAGGCGCCGAGCTGGATCGAGCAGTCGCCCCCGAGCACCACGGGGAAGTCCCCGGCCCGGACGTGGTGCTCGATCCGGTCGGCGAGCCTGCGCGTGTAGGAGGCGAGCGCGGCGGCGTTGAACACCCCGTCGCCCTCCCGCCAGTCCCCGCGGTCGTACCGCGGCGGCACCACCACGCCGCCCTCCAGCGCACCGAGCCGCCGCAGGACGCCCTGCTCCCGCAGGGCCCCGGCGAGCTTGTAACAGCCGGGCACGGTGCCGGGGGCCGGCGGACGCAGACCCAGATTGGACGGGGCGTCGAGCACGACAGGATTCCGCATGCGCCCATCCTCCGCGACGGGGGACGGCCCCACCACCCGATCGGTGGAAGCCCGCACGGGCGGGCCCTCGTGATCATAAGATCGTGGCGACCGCCGTGGAGGCGGGCGGACAAAGGGAGTTGCGGCCATGGCGGCAGGTGTCGACGACGGGTTCGCTCCGGAGGCCCCGGGCCCCGGACAGCGTGTACTGGACCTCGTGGACAAGGCGATCGACCTCCAGAGCCCCCTGGTCCGCAGGAACATCGACCGGGCCCGGCAGCGGAGGCCGGACGCCACCCCCGAACAGGTCATCCGCACCCTGGAGCGGATGTACATCAGCGCCCTGGCCGGAACCGGCGCCGCGGTCGGCGGGGCCGCCGCCGCGCCCGGCGTCGGCACGACCGTCTCCCTCGCCCTCTCGGCCGGCGAGGCCCTCTCCTCCCTCGAACTGAGCGCCCTCTTCGCCCTCTCGGTCGCCGACGTCCACGGCGTCTCCCTCGACGAGATCGAGCGCCGCCGCACGATCGTCCTGGGCGTCCTCCTCGGCGGCAGCGGCTCCACCACCATCACCAAGATCGCCGAGCGGACCGGTCAGCACTGGGGCCGTCAGGTCGTCGCCAAGGTGCCGGTCGAGACGCTGCGCCGGATCAACACGATCCTGGGCAGGAACTTCATCACCAAGTACGGCACCAAGCAGGGCATCATCGTCCTCGGCCGCGTCGCCCCCTTCGGCATCGGCGCCGTCATCGGCGGCGGCGCCAACGCCGCCCTCGCCACCCTCACCGTCCGCTCCGCCCGCCGCGCCTTCGGCCCGGCCCCGGAGACGTGGTCCCAGGTCGTGTCCGGAAAGTAGCGGCGTCTGCCCAGGCGTCGCGGGCCAGGCGCGACTTCACGGACACGACCCAGGGTGCGGCCGGAAACCTCCGGAGAAGGCGGCGCCGCTGCGTCGCGGGCTCCGGGCAGGCGCCGCTTGCCGGTGCCCTGCGGGTCGGCACCCGCCCGTACGGCGAAGGACCCCGGGAAGCCATCGGCTCCCGGGGCCCCTCGTTCGTCCCGCTCCCCTCGCGGGATCAGCGCGCCTGCGCGTCGGGCTCACGGCGGTGGCGGCCGTGCGGCGAGGACGCGGAGTCCTCGACCGGCGCGGCCTGACCGCGGTGCTTCCCGGAGCCGTGCCGCTCCTGCCCGTCCGTGCTGATGCTCTCCGACATGGTGGAACTCACCCCGTAGCAATCGATCTTGTGGTGCGGCCCGGAGTCTAACGAGCGGGCCTACGGTCCGTCAGAGGAGCCTGCTGCAAAGGCACCGGGCGGCACACCCGGGGCTCCTCGACCACCACGACCGGCCGCGGAGCGGGCTCCGGCGGCACCGTGAGGGCGGCCAGTCCGCACGGCACCCCGGGCGTCGCGTACGGGAGCCGCAACACCCCCTCCGCCGTCCACAGGCCCGCGCCCGCCAGCCAGCCGGCCGGCGCCGCCAGCTGCCGCATCCGGCGGGAGGACGGCTTCCAGACCCCGACCCAGCTCCCGGCCGCCGCGTCGATCCGCAGCGCCACCGCGCAGCTCTCCGGCATCAGCACCTGTCCCGGCTGCACCGCGAACGGGGTCACCGCCGCGTCGTCGAGCCGCAGGCATTCCGGGAAGCGCACCGGCAGCAGACTCCCCAGGACCCCCCAGCCGAGCCGCTCGTGGCCCGGCGACGGCGCGTCGGAGCGGATCAGGAGCAGTCCGCTCTCCGGGTCCGCGAGCAGCAGCCGGTCGTCGCTCTCCTCCGTGATCTGGAGCAGCGGCGTCACCTCGCCGCCCCGCTCCAGGTCGACCGCCACCGTCTTCACGGGGCCGCCGCCGAGCCGCCGGTCCAGGGCCAGCATCCGGCCCGTACGGTCCAGCCAGACCCCGCCCGAACAGTGGCCGCGCACCTCGGCGACCTGCTCGGGCCCGAAGGCGCCGCCCGCCACCAGCCACAGCGTCGTCGTCTCGGGGCCGACGCACATCGCGTAGGCGCAGATGCCGTCCGGCGACGGCGGCAGCAGGATCAGCCGCTCGGAACCGGGCGCCTCGACCGCGCCCAGCTGAAGCTCCCCGGTGCCGGGGCCGGTGGGGTACAGCAGCGAGAACGTGTTCCGCCGCCCGTCCACGCGACGGGCGACGAGGACCCGGCCGTCCGCCAGGGGCAGGAGCTGCGTGCCGCGTTCCTCCGGCTGGCCGAGGGGAAGCGGTACGGCGTACGGCTCCGGGCCGTCGAGGGTCCACCGCTCCGCGTACAGGGCGTCCCCGGCGCCCGCGAGCCTGGCGGCGTAGGCACCGTTCGCCGTGATGGTGAACCCGGACGGCCACCCCGCACCCCGGGCACGGTCCCCGTCGTGATCGTCGTCCTCGGCCGTGGTCTCGATGGCACACGCTGTCATCGACTCGTCACCTCCAGCCACGAAGCTAGTTTTCGCACTTCCTGCCGAACAACACGACCAGGGTCACTTCACACATAAGGGTGGCCGTCCGGTGATTCGACTGAGCGGAGGGGGCCGGTTGTGCTGATGGGGGAGAAGGTACGTAAGGTAAGGCGACCCTAAGCGGACCCTGTCGCTCCGCTGTCAGCCTCGTGAGCTCGGCGTACGCCCGCGCGCCCGGAGGCCCGCCCGCCCGAGTCCGGGGCGCGCGGCCCGGCCGGACCGCGCTCCGGCACCCGCCCGGGCCCCACGTACCGGAAGAGGAGCCCCGCCCATGTCCTTCCGCCGCCGCGGCACCGCCGCAGCCGTCGCCCTCGCCGCCGCGCTCTCCCTCGCGGCCTGCGGAGGCGGCGACACCGCCTCCGACCCGGCCAAGAAGGAGGACACGGCCAAGAAGAAGGACGTCGCCACCGGCGGCAAGGACTTCGGTGACGCCGCCGCGAAGACGGCGGCCATGGGTACCGAGGCCAAGCCGGGCCAGTTCCCGCGCACCCTCACCCACGCCATGGGGAAGACCGAGCTGAAGACCGCCCCCAAGCGCGTCGTCGTCCTCGACGTCGGCGAGCTCGACAACGTCGTCT
>NZ_JAPSIW010000566.1 GCF_031178505.1 Streptomyces sp.
TGGTGATGGCGCGCTTCTGCGCCCGGGTGCGCAAGCAGCCGGACCTGCCGGCGGTGTCCATGAAGGACGTCTACCAGCATCCGACGATCACGGCACTGGCCGGGGCCCTGGCGCCGCCGGTGCCGGTGCCGGCGGCCGTGCAGGACCGGCTGGCCGAGGTGCTGACCGGGGTGCTTGGCGTGGACCAGGTGCCGGTCGACGCCGACTTCTTCGCCGATCTGGGTGCGGACTCGATGGTCATGGCGCGGTTCTGCGCCCGGGTGCGCAAGCAGCCGGACCTGCCGGCGGTGTCCATGAAGGACGTCTACAGCCATCCGAACATCGCCGCCCTCGCCGCGGTGCTGCAGGGCCCCGCGGAACAGGACCAGCCGCAGGAGCCTGATCCCGTCGTGGCCTCCGTGCCGTCGACACCGCCGCCCATGGACGCGCGGACGTGGGAGTACCTCACCTGTGGCGCCCTGCAGGTGCTCGTCTACCTCGGCTACTGTCTGCTCGCCGGCGCGGTCGCGGTCTGGGGGTACCTGTGGGTGTTCCCGGCCGCGGGGCCGGGCAGCCACCACTGGGTGGGCCACGGGATGGGCTTCGGGGAGCTCTACCTGCGGTCGGTCGCCCTCGGCGCGGCCACGTTCCTGCTGCTGTGCATCCTGCCAGTGGCGGGAAAGTGGATTCTCATCGGGCGCTTCCGGCCCCGGGAGATCCGGATCTGGAGCCTGGGCTACTTCCGGTTCTGGCTGGTCAAGACCCTGATGCGCACCTCGCCCCTCGCGCTCATGACCGGTTCCCCGCTGACGACCTTCTACCTCCGGGCCATGGGCGCCAAGGTCGGCCGCAACGTCACGATCCTGACCACCCACCTGCCGGTCTGCACCGACCTGATCACGATCGGGGAAGGGACGGTGATCCGCAAGGACGTGTACTCCAACGGCTACCGGGCACACGGCGGCGTCATCCAGACCGGCGCGGTGACGCTGGGCCGGGACGTGATCGTCGGCGAGGGCAGCGTCCTGGACGTCGAGACGACTATGGGAGACGGCTCCCAGCTGGGCCACCGGTCCACGCTGTACACCGGCCAGGCCGTGCCCGCGGGCGAGCACTGGCACGGCTCGCCGGGCAGGCCCACCGAGACGGACTTCGCCACGGTGGCCGCGGCACCCTACCGACCGGGGCGGCGCGCCGTGTACGCCGCAGCACAGCTGCTGGCCACGCTCGCGCTGGGCCGCGTCATGGTGGGGCTGACCCTGATCCTGGCCGTCCTGGCGTTCCCGCGCGTGGCCGCGCTCCTGGAGTCGCAACCGCACGCGTTCACCAACTGGGTCTTCTACGCCGACGCCGTCGCCTTCGCCGGCGTGGGCGTCCTCGGCGGAACGATCGTGATGCTGCTCATCACGACGACCGTGCCGCGGGTGCTCCAGCTCTTGCTGAAGCCGGACACGGTGTACCCGCTGTTCGGACTGCGGCACGCGGCCGAGCGGGGCGTGGAGAGGCTGACCAACAGGCCCATCCTCAGCACGCTGTTCGGCGACAGCTCGTACGTCGTGAACTACGTGCGGGCCCTCGGGTACCAGCAGCCGCACGTCCAGCAGACTGGCTCGAACCTGGGCACGCTGTTCAAGCACGACAACCCGTACCTGTCGACGATCGGCACCGGCACGATGATCGCCGATGGGGTCTCGTTCATGAACACCGACTACTCGCCCACGTCGTTCAAGATCAGCCCGGTGACGGTCGGCGCGCACAGCTTCCTCGGCAACTTCGTGCTCTACCCCGCCGGGGCCAGGACCGGGGACAACTGTCTGCTCGCCACCAAGGTGATGGTCCCCGTAGACGGACCGGTGCGCCAGGACGTGGGTCTGCTCGGATCGCCGGCGTTCGAGATCCCCCGCTCGGTCCTGCGGGACGCCCCGCTCGAGGAGCACGCGGACCCCGCCCGGTTCCGCCGGGCCCTCTCGGCCAAGAACAAGCACAACCTGCGCACGATGGTCCTCTTCCTGCTGGTGCGGTGGCTCAACGCGTCGCTGGCCATGCTGGCCGCGTTCGCCGCCCTCGAGCTGTCCGACAGGTTCGGTGTCCTGGCCCTCTCGGCGTCGTTCGTCGTGATGCTCGTGGTCGGGCTGTTGGTCCCCATCGTGATCGAGAACGTCATGACGCGGTTCCGGGGACTTCAACCCCAACTCTGCTCCATCTACCACCCGTACTTCTGGTGGCACGAGCGGTACTGGAAGCTGCAGATCGTCAACCTCCGCATGAACATGCTCAACGGGACGGCGTTCAAGCCGCTCGTCTGGCGGCGGCTGGGCGTGCGGATGGGGAGCCGGGTCTTCGACGACGGCTGCTCGATCCCCGAGCGGAGCCTGGTGACGATCGGTTCCCGCTGCACGCTGAACGCCGGGACCAACATCCAGTGCCACTCCCAGGAGGACGGCATGTTCAAGTCCGACCAGGACGTCATCGGTGACGACGTCACGGTCGGCGTCGCCGCCCTCGTCCACTACGGCGTGACCGTCGAGGACGGCGTCGTCGTCGCCACCGACTCCTTCGTGATGAAAGGGGAGGCCCTCGCCCGGGGCTCCCTGTGGGCCGGCAACCCGGCCGTCGAGGCCCGTGCCGCCGCAACGTCCCCCGCCACCCCGGAAAGGTCCCTGTCATGACCACCACCCGTGTGCTCACCTGCCGGGCCGTCGCCGAGCAGACGCCGGAACCGGCCCTCGGCCGTCCAGCCCTCCCCGGGACCGCACCGACGCAGATCCCTCGGTGGACGCAGGACCGCCGGCCGGGTCAGGCGCAGGTCGAGGTGGCGGTGCCCGAGGACCTGCGCACCGCCGTGCGGTCCCTGGCCCGGGACTGGGAGGTGGCACCGGGCGCGATCTGGCTGGCGGCCCACGCGAGGGTGCTCCAGGCCTTGTCGGGCGAGCAGGAGGTCACCACCGGTTGCCGGGACGCGGCGGGCTCCTGGCCGTGCACCCTCGACCTGGGCCGGCCGTCCTGGCGAGCCCTGGTCCGCGAGGCGCACGCCCGGCGGACCCAGGCCCGCGCCGAACCGTCTGGACGGGGGCAGGCTCCGCATCAGGAGGGTTCTGCGGCGTACGAGGTGGTCCTCGACACCGGCCAGGACGCCGGTGTCGAGCTGCCGGAGGGCGTCGTGCTCGGTGTGCTCCTCCGGCAGTCGACCGGGGGCGAGGTGCTCCGCCTGCGGTACCGACAGGACGTCCTCGACGCCGGTGCCGCCCTGAGGATCGCCGGCTACCACCTGACCGCGCTCCGCCACCTGGTGACCGACCCCGACGCGGAGCCCGTGGACGCCGACCTGGTTGCGCCGGACGAACGGCGTCTCCAGCTCGAGCAGCTGGCCGGGCCCGTGCGGCCCCGGCCCCGGCGACGCTTCCACGAGCTCTTCGAGGAGCGCGTCCGGCAGCATCCCAAGCGCCTCGCGGCCGTCCAGGACACGCGACAGTGGACGTACGCCGAGCTCAACGCCCGCGCCAACCGGATCGCCCGCGCCCTGCTCGCGCGCGGACTCCGGGCGGAGGACGTCGTGGCGGTCGTCGCCGAGCGGGACCTGGAGTGGATGGCCGCCGTCATCGGCATCCTCAAGGCCGGCGGCGCGTACCTGCCGCTCGAACCGCACTTCCCACCCGACCGCATCGCCAGGACGCTCACCCGGGCCGGGTGCCGGACGGTGCTGACCGAGGAGGGCAGCACCACCTCCCTGGACGGGGCGCTCGCCGGGATGCCGGCCGTGACGACACTCCGCGTCGAGGACGTCGAGGCCGAAGGACACGCGACCCACGACCTCGGCCTGGAGGTGCGTCCGGACCAGCTCGCGTACATCTATTTCACCTCGGGCTCCACGGGTGAGCCGAAGGGCGCGATGTGCGAGCACGACGGGATGCTGAACCACCTGTACGCCAAGATCGAGGACCTGGGGATCGGACCCGGCGACGTCGTGGCCCAGAGCGCCCCCCAGTGCTTCGACATCTCCCTGTGGCAGCTGGTCTCGGCCCTGCTCGTCGGCGGCCGCACCCTCATCGTCGGCCAGGACCGGATCCTCGACGTCGAGCGGTTCGTCGACACGGTGGAACAGGGCCAGGTCGCCGTCTTCCAGGTCGTCCCCTCGTACCTGGACGCGGTGGTGGCCTACCTGGAGGGCAGGCCGCGCGACCTGCCCCGTCTTCGCAGCGTCTCGGCGACCGGGGAGGCCCTGAAGCAGGAGCTGGTCCGCCGCTGGTTCGACGTGCTGCCCGACGTCAAGCTCGTCAACGCCTACGGGCTGACGGAGACCTCGGACGACACGAACCACGAGGTGATGAGCGCCGCGCCGGCGGGCGATCACGTGCCACTGGGCCGTCCGGTCCCGAACGTGCGGATCCACCTCCTCGACGAGCGGCAGCGGCTCGTGCCGCTCGGAGCACCGGGCGAGATCGCCTTCTCCGGAGTGTGCGTGGGCCGCGGGTACGTCAACGACCCGGAGCGGACGGCACAGGCGTACTCCACCGATCCCCATGTGGACGGCGCGCGGCTCTACCGGGCGGGCGACTACGGTCGCTGGTCGCCGGACGGCAGGCTCGAGTACCTGGGCCGGCGGGACAACCAGGTCAAGATCTCCGGGTTCCGGATCGAGATCGGCGACATCGAGAACGCCCTCCTGCGGGTTCCCGGAGTCCGCGACGGGGCGGTCGTCGTGGCGGAGCGAC
>NZ_JAPSIW010000567.1 GCF_031178505.1 Streptomyces sp.
CCAGACCCCGAACGGGCTGATCCCGAAGGCCACGTCCTTCCTGATCCCCTTGATGCGCGCGGCGGTCTCGGAGACCAGCAGGTCGATGTTGTTCCGCCGCCAGGACGCCTTGTCGCGGAAGCCGCCGCCGTACCGCGCGTACGTCTCGTCGTCGCCGAAGGTCTGGCCGGCCACCGGGTACGGGTAGAAGTAGTCGTCCCAGTGGACGGCGTCGACGTCGTAGCGCCGTACCGCGTCCAGCATCGCGTCCTGCACGAAGCGGCGGACCTCCGGCTGCCCGGGGTCGTAGTACAGCTTCCCGCCGTAGGGCAGCACCCACTCGGGGTGGAGCCGCGCCGGGTGGTCGGGGACGAGCCGGCCGGGATCGGTGTGGTTCGCCACCCGGTACGGGTTGAACCAGGCGTGCAGCCGCAGGCCGCGCGCGTGGGCCTCCTCGACGGCGGTGCCCAGCGGGTCCCAGCCGGGGTCCCTGCCCTGGGTGCCGGTGAGGTACTGGGCCCAGGGCTCGTACGGCGAGGGCCACAGGGCGTCGGCGGTCGGCCGGACCTGGAGCACGACGGTGTTGAGGCGGCGCTCGACCGCCTGGTCGAGGTGGGCGAGGAGCTGGGCCCGCTGCTCGGCGGCGGACAGCCCCGTCCGGGACGGCCAGTCCCGGTTGGCGACGGTGGCCACCCACACGCCCCGGAACTCAGGGGCGCGGAAGGGCCACTTCCGTACGTCCGCCGCGTCCGCCGCCCGCGCGCCCGGACCGGCGCCTTCCCCCGGGCCGTAGGGGGCGGAGGCGTCGCCCGACGTGACTCTTCCCGGGCCCGGCGTTCCGCCCGCCGCCGTGGCGCCCGTCACGGTGAGCGCCGCCGCTGTGGCGCCGGTCACGAACCCTCTTCTGCCGATAGGCCGCACTTGTACCCCTCTTGTGTCGGATACGTCACACCTTCCCGGACAGCATGCCCGCCTCCCCGGCGATCGATCATCGCGCGAATCGGAGTAACGTCGTGGGGTCGAGGCGGACGCACCGGAATCACACGGGCCCGCCGCAGAGAGAGCGAGAGGCACGAGGTGACGGACTCCATGGCCGACATTGAGCGCGTCGGAGTGGTGGGCTGCGGCCAGATGGGCGCAGGCATCGCGGAGGTGTGTGCCCGTAGCGGGCTTGAGGTGAAGGTCGCCGAGACGACCGGCGAGGCGCTGGAGATCGGCCGTACGCGGCTCTACAACTCGCTGGCGAAGGCCGCCGAACGCGGCAAGATCAGCGAGGAGGAGCGCGACGCGGCGCTCGGGCGCCTCAGCTTCACCACCGACCTCGGGGAGTTCGCCGACCGCGACCTCGTCATCGAGGCGGTCGTGGAGAACGAGCAGGTCAAGACCGAGATCTTCCAGGTGCTCGACCAGGTGCTGACCCGGCCGGACGCCATCCTGGCCTCGAACACCTCCTCCATCCCGCTGGTGAAGCTGGCCGTGGCGACCTCCCGCCCCGACCACGTCATCGGCATCCACTTCTTCAACCCGGCCCCGGTGCAGAAGCTCGTCGAGCTGATCCCCGCCCTCACCACCTCCGAGGGCACGATCAGCCGGGCGCAGGCCTTCGCCGAGAAGGTCCTCGGCAAGCACGCGATCCGTGCGCAGGACCGGTCCGGCTTCATCGTCAACGCGCTGCTCGTGCCGTACCTGCTGTCCGCCATCCGCATGTTCGAGTCGGGCATCGCGAGCCGCGAGGACATCGACAACGGCATGGAGTTCGGCTGCGCCCACCCGATGGGCCCGCTGAAGCTCTCGGACCTGATCGGCCTCGACACGATCGCCTCGATCGCCGACTCGATGTACACGGAGTTCAAGGAGCCCCTGTACGCCGCTCCCCCGCTGCTGCAGCGCATGGTGGACGCGGGCCGGCTGGGCCGGAAGACGGGCTCGGGCTTCTACCCGTACTCCTGACGCTCCCCTGAGCCATCCCTCCGGCCGGACGGCCCGTACCCCCGCACAGGTACGCGCCGTCAGCCGAGGCGGAGATGGTGGAGCATGAGCAGTCCGGCGGCCATGTTCGCCGCCGGGATCCGGCCGCGGGCGATCATGTCGGGCACGTGCTTGAGCGGGATCCACGCGCGGCGCGAGGACTCGAAGGCGTCCTCGGGCGGTCCGGTGTAGGTGGCGTGGTCCGTCCAGTAGAGGTGGTGGCGGGCGTCGGTGAGGCCGTTGGAGGGTTCGACGGTCAGGAGGTGGCGCAGGGGCCCCGGCCGCCAGCCGGTCTCCTCCTCCATCTCGCGGGCGGCGGCGGTCGTCGTGTCCTCGCCGTCCTCGACGACGCCTGCGGCCAGTTCCCAGCCCCAGCTGTCGGTGATGAAGCGGTGGCGCCAGAGCATGAGGACCTCGTCGGCCTCGTTGACGGCGGTCGCGACGGCGACCGGGCGGAGCCGGATCAGATAGTGGTCGAGGTGTCGGCCGTCCGGGAGTTCGACGTCCGCGAGGTTCACCCGGAACCAGCGGTTCTCATAGACGGAGCGTTCACTCAGTTTCGTCCACTGCACGTTGGTGCCACCTTCCGACGGGTCGGCGCTTCTTCGGTGGCCTCATGGCAGCAGGCGGCGGCTCACAGGGGAACGCGTAGCGTCCCCTCGATCACCGCCGCGGCCTCGCGTGCCTCCCCGCCTCCGCTCGCGAGCAGATCGTCCCGCACCTGACGCAGCCGCTCACGCAGCCGCCGCGACTCCATGCCCCGGGCCCGCTCGGTCATCTCCGCCGCCGTACGCGCCGCCGCGTCGCAATCGCCCCGGCGGAGTTCCACCTGGCACAGCATCGCGAGCCGGTGCACCCGGCCCCGGTCGTGCGAGGGCGCCCCCACCGCCGTCGCGGCGTGCTCATGGGCCGCCGGAAGATCACCCAGACTGAGGAGCGCCTCGGCGACCTGCACGTTGACCAGCCCCGGCTGGACGTACCCGGTCTCGGCCGGCTCCCCCTCCGGACTGATCCGCTCCGCCTCCGCCTCGGCCCGCCTGATGCAGGCCAGGGCGGCGGGGGCGTCGCCGAGCCGCGCGTACGCCTTCGCCTGCATCGCCGTCAGATCGGCCGCGAGCGCCGGCGTGATCCGCGGACCGGCGGCCCGCAGCGCCGCCTCCGCGAAGGCGACGGCCTGCCGGTGCTCCCCGGTGAACAGCGACTGGTTGACGAGGAGCGCGATCACGTAGGCGCCGAAGGCCCGGTCCCCGCTCGCCTTCGCCAGCCGCAGCGCCTGGTGGAAGTAGCGCTGGGCGAGGCCGTGGGCGTCGGCGTCGTACGCGCAGATGCCGGCGACCGCCACCAGGCCGCCCGTGGCCCGGTGCAGCCGGCGCCCGAGGGCGTCGCCGTAGGAACCGCGCAGCAGCGGAGCGGCCTCGGCGGTGAGGAAGCCGACGATCCGGCCGCGGGTCGCGATGCCACCCGCCTTGCGGTACATCTGCTCGTAGTGGGACCGGGCCGCGCTCAGCGTCACGATGTCGGCCGCCGAGACCGTCGTACGGCCCTCGCGGGAGACGTCCACGTCCTCGGGCGGGTTCTCCCACTCCCACACCGGCATCACCGCGGGCGTGCCGGTGACCGCCTGCGCGGCGACGATGTGCGGTCGCTGCTGCTCGTCGGAGCGCCAGAGGGCGGCGGCCCGCTCCACGAAACCGCAGAGCGGCGAGCCGGGGGCGGGCAGCGGTCCGCCGGGCACGCCGAGGCCGATGTCGTCCAGCGTCACGGGCCGGCCGAGGCGCGCGGCGAGCACCTCGCAGATCAGATCCGGCACCTGGCCGCGCGGCCGCTGGCCCTTCAGCCAGCGGGCGACGGCGGTGTGTTCGTAACGCAGGGCGAGGCCCCTGGCCCGGCCGGCCCGGTTCACGCGGGCGGCGAGTCCGGCGTTCGAGACGCCCGCTTCGTCGAGCAGGGCGTCGAGCAGGGTGTTGGGCTGCATGGCCCCTCCGGTCGCTCGGTGAACTCAGCGTAGCGGTGGCCGATTTCGTACGGGTCGTTTTCGCACGGGGTGTGAACGAAGTACCCGTTCCCCCGGTCCGCGCGCGCTCCCCCGCACCGGCCGGAACCGCTTGACTGAGGTGTACGCCGCAAGGCGACGACCGGGCCGCCGGCTCCCCCTCGTACAGCGCCGCCGCCCGGTCCGCGCCGCCCGCCCCGCCGATCTGCCCGACACTCCGTGGCGGAGCGGGCGGCACCCGGCCCGTATCCCCCGCTCAGCAGTGGGGCGACGGGGCCGGCCGGGACCGTCGCAGCCCGGGTTCGGCGGGCTGCGACGGCACCCGGACACGGTCGTTGCGGACGACGAGCAGCGCCACGTCGTCCGCGAGCCGGCCGTCCGTGTGCCGGAGCAGCGCGGTCCGGACCCGCCGGACCAGGGCCGCGGGCGCCTCGCGCGGGGACCGGCCGAGCTCCTCCCCCAGGGAGAAGAACCGGCCACGCCGGTCGCGGGCCTCCTCCGCGCCGTCCGTGTGCAGGACGCGCGTCTCGCCGGGGAGCAGCCTCGGCGCGGAGTACGGCACGAGGGCGTCGGGCAGCGGGAAGGCGCCGAGCGGCGGCAGCGGTTCCCCGACCGGGAGGCGCTCGACGCGGCGGCCGAGGCGGTACGGGCCGGGGTGACCGCAGTTCAGGACGGCGAGCCGCCCGTCCGCCCGCACCTCCAGGAGCAGCAGGGTCACGAACTCCTCGGCCACCGGATGCTCCGGCTC
>NZ_JAPSIW010000568.1 GCF_031178505.1 Streptomyces sp.
TCGGTGTCGATCTCGGTCATGACGTCACCACCTGGAGTTCGTCGGCCGGGCAGCTCCCCGGGATCACATACCGTTCGTGGAAGGCGGCCACCGCACGGCACACCTCCTCGCTCGCCCCGATCCGGGGCAGTGCCTCGCGCGCCGCGGTGAAGACCGCCAGGGCCGCGCCGTGCAGGTCGGGATCGGCCAGCCCGTCGCGGGCCGCCGCCTCCCAGAGCGGATTGCGCGGTGCGGGAGCCGCGCCGGCCCGCCGCGCCAGCGGCCGTACCGCCTCGTACACGGCCTGCGCCGCCCGGTCGTCCTCGAACACCGCCGTCGTCACGGCCACCGGCACCATCCACCCGTCCCGTCCCGGCTGCGCGTCGATCATCCGCAGCTCCAGATGACCGCGCGGCCGCACCGGCGGGAAGAGGGTCGTCATGTGGTAGCGCAGGTCGTCGGTGACGGGAGGCCGGGGGAGCCCGGTGCGCAGCCAGGTACGGAAGGTCAGCTCCTCCGGCACGGCCCACGGCCCGTCCTCGGTCCGCACGCACAGCACCGGGGTGTCCAGGACGTGCGCGGCCCACGCGGCGCGCGGTTCGCCGTCCACCGGCGGGGCGAGCGCCCGCCGCGGGTCGAGGTCGGCCCACAGGGCCTGCCGGGTGGAGCGCCAGCCGGTCGTGCGCCCGCCGTGCCGGGGCGAGTTGGCGAAGACCCCCACGAGCACCGCGCCCAGCAGGTGCGCCAGCTCCCAGCGCCGCCGGTAGCCCAGCGGCCCCGGCCGGTCGAGACCGGCGTCCAGGCAGACCTGCACGGACGCCGAGTCGCACATCATGGCCCGGCCGGCGGGCCCGGTGCGGTCGAGGGCGGTCTCCATCGCGTCGTACCGCGGCTCGTGGAGGACGCGGCCCCGCTGCGCGTGCCAGGGGTCCACGCCGTAACCGCTCAGCCCGAGGCCGAACGGGTCGAGCGCCGCCCGCACCGCGCGCAGATCGGCGGCGAGCGAGTCGAGGCACTCCATGAGGGACCCGGCCGGGCGCGAGCTGAGCTCCAGCTGCCCGCCGGGTTCGAAGGTGAGGGCCGACACCAGGGGCACGGCCCGTACGGAGTCGAGCGCCGCGGCGAGCCGGTCCGGGCGCACCGGGCGCCGGGGGTCACGCAGATCGTGGACCAGCCATTCCAGCTCCGCTCCCACCGTCCGGGGCGGGCCGGTCTTGAAACAGATGCCCCGCAGCAGGGCCTCCGCCTCCTCCTCGGTCAGGGGCGGGCCGCCCCGTGCCGTGGCGTTCGACGACATCCGTGCACCTCCTCGTGTCCTCGCCGGATCGTCCCGGGAGTCGCTGCTTCCACCTAAAGCCACCGCCCGGCCGCGTGCAAGGGCGCCCCCACGGGCCCGGCGCGCCCCTCGTGCCTCAGGTCGGCCGAAATCCCACGCCCCGTCCCACCGTCGCCGCGGGCGGCCCGTGGCACGCCCTGACCGGCGACGGCGCTCCGCGGACCGCCGTGCCGCCCGGCGGAAAACCCTTTGTCCCGGACCCGCGGAAACGATCATCCTGGCCAGATGAGTGCACGACTGCGCGAGATCGCACGCCGGACCGAGGAGATCGTCGCCGCCGGTGAGTACCAGGCCCCCGACGGCCGGACCGTCTCCCTCGCCGAGGACCTCGCCGCCGCCCTGGCCGGAACCCGGCTCCACGGCCCCGAACCCGTCCCCGTCGCCCCCGACACCGACCGCCGGACGACCCTCGAGGTCACCGCCGAGAGCAGCCTGGCCGCCGCCCGGCGGATGCACACAGCCGACCCCGCCCGCCCCGTCGCCGTCCTGAACTTCGCCTCCGCCCGCAACCCCGGCGGCGGCTACCTCAACGGCGCCCAGGCCCAGGAGGAGGCGCTCTGCCGCTCCTCCGCCCTGTACGTCACCCTGCTGCGGGCCCCCGCCTACTACGACCACCACCGGGCCGAGCGCGACGCCTTCTACACCGACCGGGTCATCCACTCGCCCGGTGTCCCGGTGTTCCGCGACGACCGGGGAGCGCTGCTCCCGGAACCCTTCACCGCCGGCTTCCTCACCTCGCCCGCCCCCAACGCGGGTGTCGTGCGCCGGCAGACCCCGCATCTGGCCGGCCGCATCCCGGCGGCCCTGGCCTCCCGCGCCGAGCGGGTGCTCGAGACGGCGGCCGCCGCCGGCTACCGCAGGCTCGTGCTCGGCGCCTGGGGCTGCGGGGTCTTCCGCAACGACCCGGCCGAGGTCGCCGGCGCCTTCAAGGCCCTGCTCACCGGCGAGGGCCGCTTCGCCGGGCACTTCGACGAGGTCGTCTTCGGCATCCTCGACCGTGCCGCCGGCACCCCGACGCTCGCCGCCTTCCAGCGGGTCCTCGGTACGGTCCCGGCCCGCTGAAGCCCGGGCCCCCGGCGGACGTGCGGCGCCGGTGGCCCCGTGCCAGGCTGAGGGGACGGAAACCCCCGTCCGACCCCGTCACGGGAGGCAGCACCGTGGGCAAGAAACAGACCCGGGTGAACAAGGGCGCCCGCACCGGCGGCCACGAACACCGCACGGCGGTGGCCGAGAAGGAACGGTCCCGGACCACTCCCACGAGAGAGACCCCGAGGCCCTCCATCGACCAGCCCGCCCACCGCAAGGAGCCGAAGTTCGGCCACAACTGAGACCCCGGGAAGCGTACGGGGAACACGGGCCCGGGGGCACCGGCGGTGAGTCGTCGGCCCCCGGGCCCGGCCGCTTTCCGGCGGGTACGGCGGCCGCGCCGGGCTGAGCCGCGGCAGGACGTACTGATCACCCTGGTCGGGGTGAACCGGCCCCGCGCGGCCCCGCGCTCCCCGGGTGCGCCGGGTGGTGGAGGGAGCCGGCGCTCGACGGCACCTTCGCCTGCGGCGACGAGTACGCGAGCCACCCGCGGGACGCGGGGAACGCCGTACCGGAGGAGACGGCCGTGCGTGCCCTCCGGCCCCGCCCCGGGTGCTTCCGCTCGCCTCGCGGGTCGTCCGGCGGGAGTCCGGCCGACCGCTTAGCGTCGAGGTATGAGCACAGTCGTGAAGCGTTTCGAGATCCTTCTGGTGCCGGAGCACGTCGTGGACCGCGGAAGGGCGTCGGTCGCCGACAGCGCCGTCCGCTCGGCGGTCGTGGAGGCGACCGGGCGGCAGGGCGCGTCGGGCTACCCGATGTACGAGGGGCACGGCATGGTCGCCGACATCGACCCCGGGACGGGGACCGTCGAGGCCCTGCTCGTCGACGGCCGGGAACTCGACTACGGCCTGACGGCACTGGCCCGCCCCGCGGACCCGGCCTGACGGCACTGGCCCGCCCCGCGGACCCGGCCTGACGGCACTGGCCCGCCCCGCGGACCCGGGCCGCCCCCGGGGCGCCCGCCCCTTCGGAACCGGTTCCGTCACCGCCCCTGCGGGCCCGGCGGCCCGTTGACAGCGGGGTCCGCCGGGCAGAGACTCTGCGCGCACGGAATCGCGAAAATTTGTTCACCAGGCGAACAGCGCGCGCACCGCGCCGAGTCGTTCCGAAGAGCACGCAGGCCACGTGGGAGAGAACCGATGAGCATCCGCGACGTCTACATCGTCGACGCCGTCCGTACCCCGATCGGGAAGTTCGGGGGCGCGCTCGCCCCGGTGCGCCCCGACGACCTCGCCGCGCACGTGGTCAAGGCCCTCGTCGACCGTTCACCCGCCCTCGACCCGGAGCGGATCGACGACGTGTACTTCGGCGACGCCAACGGCGCCGGTGAGGACAACCGGGACGTGGCCCGCATGGCCGTGCTCCTCGCCGGGCTCCCCGTCACCGTCCCCGGCGTCACCGTCAACCGCCTCTGCGGCTCCGGTCTGGAGGCCGTCATCCAGGCGGCCCGCGCCATCGCCATGGGCGACGCCTCCGTCGCCGTCGCCGGCGGCGTGGAGTCCATGTCCCGCGCCCCGTGGGTCCTCCAGAAGCCCGAGCGCGCCTTCCCCGCCGGGCACCAGCAGCTGTACTCCACCACGCTCGGCTGGCGCATGACCAACCCGCGGATGCCCGCCGACTGGACGGTGTCGCTCGGCGAGGGCGCCGAACTCGTGGCCGACAAGCACGCCCTCACCCGCGAGCAGCAGGACGCCTTCGCGCTGGCCAGCCACCGGAAGGCGGCCGAGGCCTGGGCCAAGGGTCTGTACGACGGGGAGGTCGTGCCGTACGAGGGCGTGGACCTGGTCCGGGACGAGTGCATCCGCGACTCCACCTCCCTGGAGGCGCTCGCCAAGCTGAAGCCCGCCTTCCGCCCCGAGGGCGGCACCGTCACGGCGGGCAACGCCTCCCCCCTCAACGACGGCGCGGCGGCGCTGCTCCTCGTCGACGAGGAAGGGCTGCGCGCCACCGGACGCGAGCCGCTCGCCCGCGTGCGGGCGTCCGCCGTCACCGGGATCGAGCCGCAGCTGTTCGGCCTCGGACCGGTGGAGGCGGTGCGGCGCGCCCTGGAGAAGGCCGGGCGTTCCTTCGCGGACCTGACGACCTTCGAGCTCAACGAGGCGTTCGCCGCCCAGTCCCTCGGCTGCCTCGCCGAGTGGCCGGAACTCGATCCGGAGATCGTCAACCCGCGCGGCGGGGCCATCGCCCTCGGGCACCCGCTCGGCGCCTCGGGGGCCCGGCTCGCCGGCGCCGTCGCCCATCAGCTGGCCGCGGCCGGCTCCGGGACGGGCCTCGCCGCACTGTGCAT
>NZ_JAPSIW010000053.1 GCF_031178505.1 Streptomyces sp.
GCAGCGGCCGCTGTAGGAGGAGCAGTCGCCGTCGTCGCCGCTCAGCAGCCCGTCCACGGTGGTCCGGAGCGGCTGCGGCTGCCCGGTGGCGGAGAGCCAGGTGGAGCGGTAGACGCCGTAGTAGTCGGCCGGCTGGAAGTAGGTGCTGTTCTCGCCCTGGGTGAGGATGCCGCTGCCCAGGGAGAGGCCGTAGATCTTCGCGGGCATGGGCTCGACGGTGGTGAGCCGGCGCGTCTCCACGCCGCCGCCGGAGGCCGGTACGAGCCGGTGCACGGCCCAGTCGAGGTCGCCCCGCGGTTCGGCGGCCGTGGTCCCGGCGGCCAGCGCGGTTCCGTCGGGCGTCACGACGATCTGCCCGCCGGCCAGTTCCAGCACGGGAGGCTTCAGGTCGTCCTCGTCGGCCCCCGGGAGGACCCACAGGGCAGTGCCCCGGTACTCGTTGTTTCCGGGGTTCTGCCGGCTGACGCCGAGGACGGTCGTGCCCACGGCGGCGAAGTTCGCGTCGTACGCGAGGGAACCGGACTCCACCGTGCGGATCAGGGTCTCCGGCGCGGTGCGGTCCAGGACGTCGATCTTGCCCCGTCCGGTGCGCAGCCGCAGGATCGTTCCGGCACCGAGGCGGAAGCCGGTCACGTCCTCAGAGCCGTCCTGCGGTCCCAGGAGCGGCTCGGCCACCCCGTCCGCGAGGTCGGTGAGCGCCCAGTTCTCCTGGCCTCCCGCGGACTTCCGGTACCTAAGGACGAGTGAGGTCGCGTCACCGTCCTCCACACCGGCGGGCACGGACCCCTCAGGCAGTCCGGTGACGGGCGTGTCCGTCACCTTCCCTGCCTCGGACCGCAGCAGGTGGAATCCGGTGGGCGCGTCCGCCTCGCCGGTGCGGGTCACCACGGTGTCGCCGAAGGTGCCCACGTACGTCTGGCCCTCCGGGAGGGCGATCTCGGCGAAGACCGGGCCCGCGCCCTTCTGGAGGGTCACGCGCGGGCTGGGGGTGGCGGAGTGCACGGCGACCGTGTCGGAGCCCCTGCCCCAATGGCCGCCGCCTCCGATGACCAGCTTCTGCCGCCAGTCCCAGTAGCCGGTCTCGTAGTCGTAGCGCGGCGCCTCCGGCAGGGTGACGGCGAGCGGGGTCGCGGTCCCGGTGGCGTAATCGATCCACTGGAGGCGGACGTCGCCCTCCTGCGCCAGCAGATAGCCGGTCTCGCCGGCGTTGAGGATCGAGGTGGCGCGCGGCGAGAAGCGCGGCGCGGCCGGCAGCACGGTGGTCTGCGGCGCCGTGTCGGCGACCGCGGGCGGCGCCGTGATCCCGGCGGACGTCGCCGCCGTGACCGTCGCGAGCGCGAGGACGAGGGCGGCGCGGGTGCGTCGGCCCGAACCGCGCGCGCGGTCGTTGCCCTGATGGATCAAGGAAGGTCCCTCCCGGAAAACATGGGGTCAGGGAGGGCGCGGCAGCACCTCTGCGGCGGCACGCGGACGGGAGATCCCGGTCTCGGTCGTCCCCCCTGAGCGGGGTGACCCTACCAACACCCGCCCCGGCGTCGCGACGGTGTTCCGAACCCGTTCACGACGAAGGGCCCGTACGCCACCGAAGTGTCGTACGGGCCCTTCCCGTCAGGTCGTCACCCGCTCACGCGGACTCGCGGTTCCGCGCGGGTCGACCGGCTCAGCCGTTGCGCTTCCAGCGCGGCTTGTCGTCGCGGCGGCCGCCGCCGAAGGAGCCGGAGCCGGTGGGGCGGTGGTCGTCACGGCGGCCCGAGGGGCGGTCGTCACGGCGGAAGCCACCCGCGGGGCGGTCGTCACGACGGTCGCGGTTGAACGGACGGTCGCTGCCACGGTGGCCGCCGGAGGGGCGGTCGTCGCGGCGGAAGCCACCGGACGGACGGTCGTTGTCGCGGCGGTCGTCGCGGCGGAAGCCACCCGACGGGCGCTCGTCACGGTCGCGGAACGACGGACGGTCGTTGTCGCGGCGGAAGCCGCCCGACGGACGGTCGTCACGGCGGAAGCCACCGCGGTCGTCACGACGGTCGTCCCGGTTGAAGCCGCCGGAGGGGCGGTCGTCGCGGCGGAAGCCGCCCGAGGGACGGTCGTTGTCCCGGCGGAAACCACCCGAGGGACGGTCGTCGCGGCGGAAGCCACCGGACGGACGGTCGTTGTCCCGACGGAAACCACCCGAGGGACGGTCGTCGCGGCGGAAGCCACCGGACGGACGGTCGTTGTCCCGACGGAAACCACCGGACGGACGGTCGTTGTCCCGGCGGAAGCCACCGCGGTCCTCACGGTCCCGGCGCTCGTAGCCGCCCCGGTCGTCACGGTCGCGGAAGGACGGGCGCTCGTCCCGCCGCTCCTCGCGGCGCTCCTCGCGCTCCGCCGCGACGGCGGCGGCCGCGACCTCGGCCTCGGCGGCCTCGGTCACCTCGGCGACGGCGGTCTCCGGGTCCTCGCCGCGCTCGCGGGCGGCGCGGGCGACCAGACGGTCGGCCTCCTCGCGCAGCTCGACGGCCCGGCGCTGGAGGCGCTCCAGCTGCTTGGTCAGGTCCACGACCTCGCGCTCGGCCTGCTTGGCGGCGTTGTTCGCGGAGTCGGCCTGGACCTCGGTCAGCGAACGGGCACCGGTGATCTCGGCGACCTCGGGGTCGAAGGCACCGGCTCCGCCGACGATGTGGCGCGAGGCGTCGACGCCCGCGTCCTCCATCAGGCGGAAGATCTGGCGGCGCTGGTGCGGCAGGGCGAGCGACACGACCACGCCGGACTTGCCGGCGCGGGCGGTACGGCCCGAGCGGTGCAGGTAGTCCTTGTGGTCGCCGGCCGGGTCCACGTTCAGGACCAGGTCGATGCCGTCGACGTGGATGCCGCGGGCGGCGACGTCGGTGGCGACGAGCGCGTTGACGTAACCGTCCTTGAAGTCGGCGAGCGTACGGGTACGCGCGCCCTGGGTCATGCCGCCGTGCAGCGCGTCCGCCTTGACGCCCGCTTCGCGCAGCTGCTCGGCGATGCGGTCGGCGCCCAGCTGGGTGCGGACGAAGATGATGGTGCGGCCCTTGCGGGCGGCGATCGCGGCGGTGACCGGCGCCTTGTCCTTGGGCTTCACGACCAGGACGTGGTGGGTCATGGTCGTGACGTTGCCCTGGGCGCTGTCGACCTCGTGGACGACCGGGTCGGTCAGGTAGCGCTTGACCAGGGTCGCGATCTCGTTCTCCATGGTCGCGGAGAAGAGCAGGCGCTGGCCGCCGGCCGGGACCTGGTCGAGGAGCTCGGTGACCTCGGGCAGGAAGCCCAGGTCGGCCATCTGGTCGGCCTCGTCGAGGACGGCGACCTGGACGGCCTCCAGCGAGCAGGCGCCGCGGTTGATGATGTCGCGCAGACGGCCCGGGGTGGCGACGAGGATGTCGACACCGCGCTCCAGGGCGTAGATCTGGTTGCCCATGGAGGTACCGCCGCAGACGACCTTCATCTTGAGGCCGAGCACGTCGCCGTACGGCTGGAGGGCGTCCGCGACCTGCATCGCGAGCTCGCGGGTCGGGGTCAGGATGACGCCGCGGGGCTTCTTCTTCTCGGTGTGGCCGTCGGCCAGGGTGGCGAGCAGCGGCAGACCGAAGGAGAGGGTCTTGCCGGAGCCGGTACGGCCGCGGCCGAGGATGTCCTTGCCGGCCAGGGCGTCCGGGATGGTCGCGGCCTGGATCGGGAAGGGGGTGGTCACGCCGTTCTGCGCGAGCTTGCGCACGACGCCCTCGGGCAGACCCAGGTCACCGAAGGTGATCTGCGGGGTCTCGTCGGCCTCGTCGGCGTCCGTCGCCTCGTCGGTGTCGGCGGCCAGGTCGGCCTCTGCGGCGTCGAGGGCCTCGACGACGTCGACGGTCTCGGCGGCCTCGGCCGCGTCGGAGACGATCTCGTCGTTCTCGGGCAGGACGGCGTGGTCAGAACTGAAAATGGACATGCGAAATGCGAAACCTTCCGGAGTCTCGGCACGCGCCCGTCAACTCCGTGTTTCGCACTACGACCGCCTCGATGCGGTCAGTCACGGCAAGGGAGAGTACGCGCCAGTCGCGGCGCTCATCGATAGTGGCGCCGGGGGCAAATGGGATCAAACGATCTACCACCATACGCACCCTCCCCCACTCATGGCAAACCGGCCCGGGTCACACCGGCCCGACCTGCGGTGATGCCGTCGGCTCGGACGGTTCACCGGTCTCCTGCGCCGCCCACATGGCACCCATCTGGGTGTCCGGACCCGGCGCCGGCGGGTCGCTGGGGTTGGTGGTCGGCTCGGGCGTCGGCTCCGGGGTCGGCTCGGGCGTCGGCTCCGGCGTCGGCTCCGGGGTCGGCTCCGGGGGCTCCGGGGTCGGAGTGGCCCCGCCGCCCGTGCCACCGGTCCCGCCACCGCCGACGGTCCCGCCGCCCCCACCCGTACCGCCGCCGCTCCCGGTGCCGCCGTTCCCACCGCTGCCGCCGCTTCCCCCGCCGGAGCCACCCGAGCCGCCGTCCTGGCCGCCGTGCCCGCCGCCCGCCGAGGGCAGGGGCTTCACGGGGCCGCCGGGTGCCACGGTCCGGTCCGCGGGTCCCTTCACGCCGGGCGAGGACTGCGCCGGGGCCGAGGCGGAGGCGGAGCCGCCGGGCACCGGGGTCTCGGTCACCTCACCCGCAGCGTCGGGCCCGCTCCGGGCGGTCGGACCCGCCCAGGCGCCGTCCTGGCCGGCCGAGCCCCCCGCGCCACCCTCGGCCTCGGCCGCCGTGCCCCGCTCGGAGCCGGAGGCGCCGGGCGCCGGCTTGGCCCCGTCCTCACCGACACTCATACAGCCGCTCAGGCCGGCGCAGGCGGCGACCGCCAACGCGGTGGCGGCCCATCTCACACGGGTGGGCAAAGTGCGCACAGGGGGACCTCCAGGACACAACGGGCAGGAACGGAACGCGTCGCCCTGCCCAACTCCCCCGGCGCCGCGGGGGACACGCCCCGAACGCGCCCGGTACGCGCCCCGCACGCGCGGGCCCGCCCCATGCCGCCCCCGCCCGCCGCCGCACCCCAGGACCGCCGGCCCTGCCGCTGCGCAGCCCGGTCCGGTCAGCCGTAGCCCAGCGCGTGCAGCCGTTCGTCGTCGATGCCGAAGTGGTGGGCGATCTCGTGGACGACCGTGATCTCGGTCTCGGCGACCACGTCCTCACGCGACGCGCACATCCGCAGCGTCGGCCCCCGGTAGATCGTGATCCGGTCCGGCAGCACCCCCGCGTACCACTCGCCCCGCTCGGTCAGCGGCGTCCCCTCGTAGAGCCCGAGCAGCTCGGGATCGTCCGCCGGGGGCTCGTCCTCGACGAACACCGCCACGTTGTCCATCAGCCGGGTCAGTTCCGGCGGGATCCGGTCCAGGGCCTCGGCGACAAGCTCCTCGAACTCCTCGCGCGTCATCTCCAGCACGGGCCCATTCTCCCCCGGAAGGAGGCCGTTCCCACGGGCCCGGGGAAACCGTTTTGGCGATACCGGCCGCCATCCCATATGCTTCTCACGTCCCCGACGCGCTGAGAAGCGCCCAGGTGGGGCCGTTAGCCCTCATCGTCTAGTGGCCCAGGACGCCGCCCTTTCAAGGCGGTAGCACGGGTTCGAATCCCGTTGGGGGCACGCATCACCCTGTGCGAGACTTGTCTCGCACAGACAGCAAGGTCCTGTGGAGCAGTTGGTTAGCTCGCCACCCTGTCAAGGTGGAGGTCGCGGGTTCAAGTCCCGTCAGGATCGCTGAGGTCAGCAATGGCCTCGTGGCTGGGTAGCTCAGTTGGTACGAGCGATCGCCTGAAAAGCGATAGGTCGCCGGTTCGACCCCGGCCCCAGCCACCACCGGAAGGCCCCGTTCGAAAGAACGGGGCCTTTCTCGTTCCCCGGCCCCCTGGTCGGGGGAGATCCCGTACGGGGAGGGGTGCCGCCCCCTCCCCGTACGGCTCAGGCCTCCTCGCGCTCCGCCGGGGCCCCGGCCCCGCGTCGGCCCCGCACCGCGAGCACCACCGCCACCACCGCCACCACGGCCACGAGCAGCGCCCAGTCCGGCACCGACCGGCCCAGCTCCGCCACCCGCCGCTCGACCGCGAACGAGTCGTCGACCGAGAGCAGCCCCGGCAGGGCGGTCGTCCCGTCGAAGACCAGGAACATCGCCCCCAGGGCCACGAAGAACAGGCCCGAGAGCAGCGAGGTCGAGTGGACCGTGAGCGGTCCGAGGCGGACCGGGCGCCCGCGCAGCCAGCGCCGCCGCCCCAGGTCGTACCGCTCCCAGAGCAGCGCCAGCACGAACAGCGGGACCGCCATGCCCAGCGCGTACACGGCCAGGAGGAGCCCCCCGTACACCGGGCTGCCGCTCAGCGCCGCCACCGTCAGGACGCTGCCGAGGATCGGCCCGGCGCAGAAGCCGGCGAGCCCGTAGACCAGGCCCAGGGCGTAGACCGAGACGGCGCTCGTCGGGCGGATCCGGCCGCTCGCCTCCGCGATCCGGCGGGAGGTGAAGCCGATCCCGAGGATCTGGAGGACGCCGAGCCCGACGATCAGCCAGCCGCCGGCCGCGACGAGCAGGTCCCGGTGGCCGTGGAAGAACCGGCCCGCGAAGGACCCGGCCGCGCCCAGCGGGACGAGGGTGGTGGCCAGACCGGCGTAGAGGATGCCGGTGCGGGCGACCAGCTTCGCCCGGGTCTCGATCGAGTACGCGAAGAAGGCGGGCAGGAGCAGGGCGCTGCACGGGCTGAGCAGGGCGAGCAGACCACCGAGGAAGGCCGCGAAGTAGCCGATGCCCGAGGTCATCCCCGGCCCTTCGCCGAGGCCGCCTTCGCGGCCGCCGCCGCCTCGATGGCCTCGGTGAAGGTTTCGAGGGGCTGTGCGCCGGCGATCGGCCGGCCGTTGATCAGGAAGGACGGGGTGGAGGTGGCGCCGAGGCTGTGGCCCTGCTCCTGGTCCTTCTTCACGGCCGCGCGGGCCTCCGCGCCCTCGCTGTCCCGGGCGAACCGGTTCAGGTCCGGGACGCCCGCCTCCTCGGCGAGGGCGGTCAGCCGCTCCTTGCCGAAGCCCTTCCGCTTGGCGTCCTCGGCGTACGCGGCCTTGTGGAACTGCCAGAACCGGCCCTGCCGCCCGGCCGCCCAGGAGGCGCGGGCCACCGCCTCGGACTCCTCGCCGAAGATCGGGAAGTTGCGCCACTCGATGCGCAGGGTGCCGTCGCGGACGTACTTCTCCACCAGGACCGGTTCGGTGTCGCGGGCGAACTTGCCGCAGTAGCCGCACTTGAAGTCGGCGTACTCGATGAGGACGACCGGCGCGTCGGCCCGGCCGAGCGCGAGGCCGTCGGACGCGTCGCGCCGGGCGTACGCCTCCAGCTCCGGATAGACGCCCTCGGACGGGCCGGCCGACACCTCGGCCACCGCGGAGGTGCCGGGGGAGGCGGGCTTGGTGGCGGTGTACGAGGCGAAACCGGCGAGCACGGCGGCGACGGCCACCCCGGACACGATCGTGATCGTCTTGGACCTGGACATGCGGAAGCGCTCCTGAGGGAGGAAGAAGAGGAAGGGGTGAGGGGTGCGGGCGGGCCGCGGGGCCCGACCCTCTAGACCCTCAGGACCGACAGCTCCACCGGTGACGGCGGTACGAGCTCCGGCGGCTCGCGGCCCGGTGCCGGGCGCCCCGCCTCCGGGTCGGCGCCCCAGGCCCCCGCGGCGGGGGCGCGGCCGGTGGTGAGTGCGGGAAGCAGTTCGGCGAAGCCCTGGGCCCGGGGCGGGACGGCGGGGCCCTCGGCCCCGGCCTCGGCGGGGTTCCGGTGCCCGCAGCCCGGCACGGGCCCGTCCCCGTCCGGCACGCTCACCCCACCGGTCCCGTACGCCACGGCGGTCACCGCAGTACCGGAAGCTCCGGGCACCACCGCGGCCGCCTCCGTCCCGGAAACCTCGTACGGCACCCGGGCCGGCCCCGCCCCGAGGTCCCCGTACGGCACCGGAGCCGCGCAGAGCAGGAGTCCCAGGACCAGGCCGAGCAGCGTCGTGAGGAGCGGGCCCCGCCGCGCGACCGCCGGGGCGGCGCACGCGGTGTGCGCTCGGGCGGCGGTGCGGAACATGCGAAACCCCTCGGATCCGGTCGGTGTGCCCGAAATATTACGCAGGCGTACGGGGCCCGCCCCCGGACGCGGCCCGGAAATCGGTTCGCCGGTTCTCGGCCGCAGGTGCGATCCTGGATTCCGTATGTCTACTTCCTTCGCCGCCCTCCAGACCGTCCTGGCCGGGGTCTCGCTGCGGGACGCCCACCGGCTCGGCCGCCGTCTCGAAGGCGCCCGCCGCATCCGCAAGCCCGAGGCCCGCGCGGCCGTCCTGGACGAGATCGCCGCCGAGGCCGGCAAGGCCAAGGAGCGGGTCGACGCGCGCGCCGCCCTCGTGCCCGCCGTCACCTATCCCGAACAGCTGCCCGTCTCCCAGAAGAAGGACGAGATCCTGGAGGCGATACGCGACCACCAGGTCGTGATCGTCGCCGGTGAGACGGGCTCCGGCAAGACCACGCAGATCCCGAAGATCTGTCTGGAGCTGGGCCGGGGCGTCCGCGGCATGATCGGCCACACGCAGCCGCGCCGGATCGCCGCCCGCACGGTCGCCGAGCGCGTCGCCGAGGAGCTGCGGACCCCGCTCGGCGGGGCGGTCGGCTGGAAGGTCCGGTTCACCGACCAGGTGAACCCGGACGAGACCTTCGTCAAGCTGATGACGGACGGCATCCTGCTCGCCGAGATCCAGACGGACCGCGAGCTGCGCGCCTACGACACGATCATCATCGACGAGGCCCACGAGCGCTCCCTCAACATCGACTTCCTGCTCGGCTATCTGGCCCAGCTGTTGCCGAGGCGTCCCGACCTGAAGGTCGTGATCACCTCCGCGACCATCGACCCGGAGCGCTTCTCCCGCCACTTCGGCGACGCGCCCATCGTCGAGGTCAGCGGCCGCACGTACCCCGTCGAGGTCCGCTACCGCCCCCTCCTCGAAGAGGACTCCGAGGACGCCGACCGCGACCAGATCACGGCGATCTGCGACGCCGTCGACGAGCTCCAGGCCGAGGGCCCGGGTGACATCCTGGTCTTCCTCTCCGGCGAGCGGGAGATCCGCGACACCGCCGACGCGCTGCTCAAGAAGAAGCTGCGGAACACGGAGATCCTCCCCCTGTACGCCCGGCTCTCCCACGCCGAACAGCACCGGGTCTTCCAGGCGCACTCCGGCCGCCGGGTCGTCCTCGCCACCAACGTCGCGGAGACCTCCCTCACCGTCCCCGGCATCAAGTACGTGATCGATCCGGGCACCGCCCGCATCTCGCGCTACTCGCACCGCACCAAGGTGCAGCGGCTGCCGATCGAGCCGGTCTCGCAGGCCAGCGCCAACCAGCGCAAGGGCCGCTGCGGCCGTACGTCGGACGGCATCTGCATCCGGCTCTACTCCGAGGACGACTTCCTCACCCGCCCCGAGTTCACGGACGCGGAGATCCTCCGGACCAACCTGGCCTCCGTCATCCTCCAGATGACCGCGGCCGGCCTCGGCGACATCGAGAAGTTCCCCTTCATCGATCCGCCGGACCACCGCAACATCCGGGACGGCGTGCAGCTCCTCCAGGAGCTGGGGGCCCTGAACCCGGCGGAGAAGGACCCGAGGAAGCGGCTGACCGAGCAGGGCCGCAAGCTCGCCCAGCTCCCGGTCGACCCGCGACTCGCCCGCATGGTCCTGGAGGCGGAGCGGAACGGCTGCGTCCGCGAGGTCATGGTGATCGCGGCCGCCCTGTCCATCCAGGACCCGCGCGAGCGGCCGGCCGAGAAGCAGGCGCAGGCCGACCAGATGCACGCCCGCTTCAAGGACGAGACCAGCGACTTCCTCGCCTTCCTCAACCTGTGGCGCTACATCCGCGAGCAGCAGAAGGAGCGGGGGTCGTCCAGCTTCCGCCGGATGTGCAAGCAGGAGTACCTGAACTTCCTGCGGATCCGTGAGTGGCAGGACATCTACGCGCAGCTCCGCACGGTCGCCAAGCAGATGGGGATCCACCTCAACGAGGAGGACGCGCCGGAGCAGTCGGTCCACGTGTCCCTCCTGGCCGGCCTGCTCTCCCACATCGGCCTGAAGGACGTGAAGGACACCAAGGACGGCGGCGGAGGCGGCAGGGACGCCAAGCGCGAGGGCACCCGGAACGAGTACCTGGGCGCCCGCAACGCCAAGTTCGCGATCTTCCCCGGCTCGGCGCTCTTCAAGAAGCCCCCGCGCATGGTGATGTCGGCCGAGCTGGTGGAGACCTCCCGCCTCTGGGCGCGGGTCAACGCGCGGATCGAGCCCGAGTGGATCGAGCCGCTCGCCCAGCACCTGGTGAAGCGGACGTACAGCGAGCCGCACTGGGAGAAGGACCAGGCGGCCGTGATGGCGTACGAGAAGGTGACGCTGTACGGCGTGCCGATCGTCGCCGACCGCAAGGTGAACTACGGGCGGATCGACCCGGAGGTCTCCCGCGAGCTGTTCATCCGCAACGCGCTGGTGGAGGGCGACTGGCGCACGCACCACAAGTTCTTCGCGGACAACCGCAAGCTGCTCACCGAGGTCGAGGAGCTCGAACACCGGGCCCGGCGCCGGGACATCCTGGTCGACGACGAGACCCTCTTCGACTTCTACGACAAGCGGGTGCCCGAACACGTCGTCTCGGGCGCGCACTTCGACTCGTGGTGGAAGCACAAGCGCCGTGAGGAGCCGGAGTTCCTCGACTTCGAGCGCGAGATGCTCATCAACGAGAAGGCGGGGGCGGTCACCAAGGACGACTACCCGGACTCCTGGCGGCAGGGGCCGCTGAAGTTCCGGGTGACGTACCAGTTCGAGCCGGGCGCGGACGCGGACGGCGTGACCGTCCACATCCCGCTCCAGGTGCTCAACCAGGTCACCGACGAGGGCTTCGACTGGCAGATCCCGGGGCTGCGCGAGGAGGTCGTCACGGAGCTGATCCGGTCGCTCCCGAAGCCGATCCGCCGCCACTACGTGCCCGCGCCCAACTTCGCGACCCGCTTCCTGGACTCCACCGTCCCGGTGCAGGAGCCGCTGACGGCGGCGCTCGCCCGTGAGCTCCAGCGGATGGTCGGAGTGCCGCTCACCCCCGAGGACTTCGACTGGGCGAAGGTCCCCGACCACCTCAAGATCACGTTCCGGATCGTCGACGAGCGGCGCCGGAAGCTGGCCGAGGACAAGGACCTGGAGGCGCTGAAGCTGACACTGCGTCCCAAGGCCCGTCAGGCGCTCTCCAAGGCCGCGGCCGCGGCCACGGCGGGCCCCGACGGCTCGGGGCCCTCGCTGGAGCGCTCGGGGCTGCGGGAGTGGACGATCGGCACCCTCACCAAGGTCTTCGAGACCCGGCGGGCCGGCCAGCCGGTCAAGGCGTACCCGGCGCTCGTCGACGAGGGCGACTCCGTGGCCGTGCGTCTCTTCGACACGGAGGCCGAGCAGGCGCAGGCGATGTGGCGGGGCACCCAGAAGCTGATCATGCTGAACATCCCGGTGAACCCGGCGAAGTTCGCCTCGGACAAGCTGACCAACCAGCAGAAGCTGGCCCTGTCGGCGAATCCGCACGGTTCGATCCAGGCCCTCTTCGAGGACTGCGCGACCGCGGCGGCCGACCGGCTGATCGCGGACCACGGCGGCCCGGCGTGGGACGAGGAGTCCTTCCGGAAGCTGTACGACAAGGTGCGCGCCGACCTCGTGGAGCTGACCGTCCGCACGGTGGGCCAGGTCCAGCAGGTGCTCGCGGCCTGGCAGGCCTGCGAGCGGCGGCTGAAGGCGACGAACAGCCCGGCGCTGCTCGCGAACCTCAAGGACGTCCGGGACCAGCTGTCCTGGCTCATGCCGCCCGGTTTCGTGACCCGTACCGGCCTGAAGCGGCTGCCGGACCTCATGCGCTATCTGGTGGCGGTCGACCGGCGGCTGCAGCAGATGCCGACCGGGGTCCAGCGGGACACCACCCGGATGGAGAAGGTCCACGAGATGCTGGACGAGTACGCCTGGCTGCTCGAACAGCTCCCGCCGGGCCGCCCGGTGCCGGCGGAGGTCACCGACATCCGCTGGATGATCGAGGAGCTGCGGGTGAGCTACTTCGCCCACGCGCTGGGGACGGCCCATCCGGTCTCGGACAAGCGCATCGTGAAGGCGATCGACGCCGCGGCCCCGTGACGGGGGGCGCCGGCCCGGGTGCCGGAGGCGGCTTCCGGCACCCGGTTCGACCAGAGCCCCGAAACTGCTGTACAGTCGTTCTCGCAACGAGGTCCTGTGGAGCAGTTGGTTAGCTCGCCACCCTGTCAAGGTGGAGGTCGCGGGTTCAAGTCCCGTCAGGATCGCCTCGGAAAAGGCCCGCATCACATGATGCGGGCCTTTTCGCTGTGCACGGGGGGCGGTCGTGCGGGACGGACGGTCGTGCGCGGATGGACGGGCGGGCGCGGGGTATGCGGGCGTGCGGGCACCGGGGCACGGACCTGGCGGCCCGGGGCGCCCCCACGCGCTCCGCGGGAGCTCCGGGGGCCGCCCGGCGGCCGGGGACGAAAGTCCCATCGGCCGGTGACCAACGGCGGGTTGGAGGCGTTCCCCGGAGTGGGAGGCTGTTCCTTGGCAAGAGTTGGCCTCTGTGACGGGTGTCACTGAAAGTGTTTCAGAAACCGCTTCACTTACACCCTCCCTACACCGGCCGGATTTAATATGTGCAATTGCACGGCCAGGCGACGTTCGGCGCGGGACACAAAAAAGATCGCGCCGGACCCGGCGGAGTCCAGCGCGATCGGTGACGGAGACCTGTTGGGGCAGGTGACCGCCGGCAGAGCTAGGGGTGGGCCACCGGATTGGGGGATCCGGTCAGGCCCGGTGTTACGGGGTACAGCGGGGTGTTACAAGTGCTGCGCGAACCTCAGGCCTCGCTGCGCTGCTGCGGAATGCCCGCCAGCAGCGCGCGAACCTCGGCCTCGCGGTACCGGCGGTGCCCACCCAGCGTGCGGATGGACGTGAGCTTGCCCGCCTTGGCCCACCGGGTCACCGTCTTCGGGTCCACGCGGAACATCGTGGCAACCTCGGCAGGGGTCAGCAGCGGCTCGGCATCAGGGGTGCGAGCGGTCATGAGCGGCCTCCTCGGGAGAACCGAACCTTCTCGGTTCTTTCCTCTAAATTCTGCACCTTGACCCGCGTTGCCCGAAATGGCAGAAGCGGGCCGAGTCGGTTATAGGACGAACGGCTTGTCCTCGGCACTACAACTACACCATCCGTCCAGCCACGTCGGCCAAACCGATGGAATTGCCCTCGCAGGTGTTCATCAGCGGCGGAAGTCGATGGACCATGCCATAACGGACAGTCACGCCACTGTGACGATCAGTCACAGAGCGATCAGGAGTCCTCAGACCCCCCATAGAGTGCAATGCTGAGCGTTCCGCCCATAGATGGACGGAAGGAACCCTCCCCGGACTCCTTGTCCTATTTTGGCACGAGGATGGGTGATGGACGCAAGGGTGCGTTAAGTGCGATCCGTCACGCTTGAGTCAAAGGCCCGGATCGGGACCAACGTCCCCGCCGGGTGCACCGAACGGCCCGGGGCCCCGCCTCCGGGTGCATGAAGATCATTTACACCGGCCGGTGCCGTCCTGTCGATGGACACCTGACAGACTCCGGCGGCGGATCTTGACGGTCAGTTCGCGAACTGGAGCTCGCGCACCAGCCGCCACCGCTCCGCGAGCCGCCCGTAGACCTCGCTCGCCTCCTCGCCGTCGCCCGCCTTCAGGGCCGCGATCCCGGCCGCCACCTCCGCCGCCGAGCGCTCCCCGGCCAGCCACTCCTCCGGTACGGCGTGCACCAGGCCGCCGAAGTCCAGCTCCACCAGGGCCCTCGGATGGAACTCCTCCAGCCAGCGGCCCACCTCGACGAGCCCCCGGGTCATCGGCCCCTCGTCGATCGACTCCCGCAGCGCCCGCAGCGAGCGCGCGAGCCGGCGCCGCGCCTGCGCCATGGTCGTCCGGTACCGCAGCACCGGCGCCCGCACCGGTCCCTCGCCGTCGCGCCGCCCGGGCTCGTACTGCCGGTCCTCCTCCCCGAACAGCGCGAACCAGCGCAGCGGCACCTGCCAGACCGCCGTCCGGATCCACGGCCGCGCGTCCGGGTTCTCCACCCGCCAGCGCTCGTGGTCCGCCGCCGCCTGCTCCCGCACCACCGGCGGCACCATCGCGTCGAGCACCGGCCCCGGGAACGCCCCGGCCGCCAGCTCCTCCAGGGCGAGCAGCGCCCGCAGCCGGGTCCGCCACGGGCAGATCACCACCGCTCCGCCCAGATGCGCGACGAACGCCTCCCCGCTCTCCTCGACCGGCACCGGGACCGGGGGCGTCGGCACCAGGTCCGCGAGGGAGCGCCGCAGCTCCTCCTGCGCGCCGGGAGTGCCCGCCCGGCGGGCGTAGCGGGCCCACTGGGACCGCTCCGGTTCGGGGAACGCGGCCAGCGGCTCGTACACCCGCAGATAGGACGCGTAAGGGACGAGGACCGAAGAGGCGACCGACATGTCGCAAATCCTTCCACGGAGGTACTCCGCGAGGGGGTGATCCTGAGCACTGCGGCCGATCTACGCACAGGTAGGACTTACCCTCGTGCGGAACATGGTCCTCCCCCACCCGTAGGGAGGGCCGCAACCGCCGCTTCGTACTTGGGAGTCACCACCGTGACCGATGTGACCGGCGTTCCTGCTGACGTACTCCACACCCTCTTCCACTCGGAGCAGGGTGGCCACGAGCAAGTCGTGCTCTGCCAGGACCGCGCCACCGGCCTCAAGGCCGTCATCGCCCTCCACTCCACCGCCCTCGGCCCCGCCCTCGGCGGCACCCGCTTCTACCCGTACGCCACGGAGGCCGAGGCGATCGCCGACGCGCTCAACCTGGCGCGCGGCATGTCGTACAAGAACGCCCTGGCCGGCCTCGACCACGGCGGCGGCAAGGCCGTGATCATCGGTGACCCGGAGAAGATCAAGACGGAGGAGCTCCTCCTCGCCTACGGGCGCTTCGTCGCCTCCCTCGGCGGCCGGTACGTCACGGCCTGCGACGTCGGCACCTATGTGGCCGACATGGACGTCGTCGCCCGCGAGAACCGGTGGACCACCGGCCGCTCCCCGGAGAACGGCGGCGCCGGCGACTCCTCCGTCCTCACCGCCTTCGGCGTCTTCCAGGGCATGCGGGCCTCCGCCCAGGCCCTGTGGGGCGACCCGACGCTGCGCGGCCGCAAGGTCGGCGTCGCAGGCGTCGGCAAGGTCGGCCACTACCTCGTCGAGCACCTGCTCAAGGACGGCGCCGAGGTCGTGATCACCGATGTGCGCGAGGAGTCGGTGCGCCGGATCACCGACAAGTTCCCGCAGGTGACCGTGGTCGCGGACACGGACGAGCTGATCCGCCTCGAGGGCCTCGACATCTACGCCCCCTGCGCGCTCGGCGGCGCCCTGAACGAGACGACCGTGCCGTTCATGACCGCGAGCATCGTCTGCGGAGCGGCCAACAACCAGCTCGCCCACCCGGGCATCGAGAAGGACCTCGTGGAGCGCGGGATCCTCTACGCGCCCGACTACGTGGTCAACGCCGGCGGCGTGATCCAGGTCGCCGACGAGCTGCACGGCTTTGACTTCGACCGCTGCAAGGCCAAGGCGACGAAGATCTTCGACACCACCCTGGAGATCTTCGCACGTGCGAAGGCCGATGGGATCCCGCCGGCCGCCGCGGCCGACCGGATCGCCGAGCAGCGGATGGCCGACGCCCGCCGCGCCTGAGCCGTACCTCCGCGGGGAGGGCCGGCCCGCCACCCGGGAGACTTCGCTCACGCCGGTCGGCGGGTCGGCCCTTCAGAAGAGGTTAAAATCGCGATTGACCAGCGAGGAAAGGGCTCCTCGAAGGTTCTGTACCGGGGTATGTGATGCGCGCGGCGTACCGTAGACCCGAGGAAACAGGTACCGTTGAAGCCCTACGGACCGGTCTCTCTGCCGAGAGCCCGTTCCGAACCATGAACGCGTGTCAAGACTCTGGGGCCAGCGAGCCCCGTCACCGAGGGGGTCGAGCCATGGGGCGCGGCCGGGCAAAGGCCAAGCAGACCAAGGTCGCCCGCCAGCTGAAGTACAGCAGCGGCGGGACCGACCTTGCGCGTCTGGCCCACGAGCTGGGCGCTTCGACTTCGAACCAACCGCCGAATGGCGAGCCGTTCGAGGACGACGACGAGGAAGACGACCCGTACGCGCAGTACGCGGATCTCTACAACACGGACGACGAGGACGAGGACGACGAGTCCGGCCCGTCCGCGTCACGCCGTCGCGCTTGACCTTCTGAACACGAAACCCGGCCCGGGGTCACCCCGGCCGGGTTTCTGTGCTGTCCACGGATCTTCGCGGGGCCGCCGCCGCCCGCCGGGCGGCCGGTACGGCTCGGCGGGCCGGGGGGTACGGCGTGAGGGGGGTACGGCTCAGGGGGCGCCCCGAGGAGCGCCCCCTGTTCCGTGACCGCTCCTACCGGGCGTAGTCGCCGACCAGCTCGGCTCCGGACGTCCGGTCGCCGCGCTCGGTGATCTCGCCCGCGACCCAGGCGTCGAGGCCCCGGTCCGCCAGCGTGGTCAGGGCCGCGTCCACGGACTCGGCCGGGACGACGGCCATCATGCCCACGCCCATGTTCAGGGTCTTCTCCAGCTCCAGGCGCTCCACCTGTCCGGCGGTGCCGACCAGATCGAAGATCGCGCCCGGGGTCCAGGTCGAGCGGTCGACCGTGGCGTGCAGGCCGTCCGGGATCACCCGGGCCAGGTTGGCGGCCAGGCCACCGCCCGTGATGTGACTGAAGGCGTGGACCTCGGTGGTGCGGGTGAGGGCCAGGCAGTCCAGGGAGTAGATGCGGGTCGGCTCCAGGAGCTCCTCGCCCAGGGTGCGGCCGAGCTCGTCCACCTGCTGGTCGAGGGACATCCCGGCGCGGTCGAAGACCACGTGCCGGACGAGCGAGTACCCGTTGGAGTGAAGCCCGGACGAGGCCATGGCGATGACCGCGTCACCCGTACGGATGCGATCCGCGCCGAGCAGCCGGTCGTACTCCACGACACCCGTGCCCGCGCCCGCCACGTCGAAGTCGTCCGGGCCGAGGAGGCCCGGGTGCTCCGCCGTCTCGCCGCCGACCAGGGCGCAGCCGGCCAGGACGCAGCCCTCGGCGATGCCCTTGACGATGGCGGCGACCCGCTCCGGGTGGACCTTGCCCACGCAGATGTAGTCGGTCATGAAGAGGGGCTCGGCGCCGCAGACGACGATGTCGTCCATGACCATCGCGACCAGGTCGTGGCCGATCGTGTCGTACACGCCCATCTGACGGGCGATGTCGACCTTCGTGCCGACGCCGTCGGTGGCGGAGGCGAGGAGCGGGCGCTCGTAGCGCTTGAGGGCGGAGGCGTCGAAGAGACCGGCGAAGCCGCCCAGGCCGCCGAGGACCTCGGGGCGCTGCGTCTTCTTCACCCACTCCTTCATCAGCTCGACGGCGCGGTCGCCCGCTTCGATGTCGACGCCCGCGCTCGCGTAGCTGGCGCCGCCTCCGGCACTGGGGTTCTGAGACATGGGTTCAGAGCTTTCGTGTCGTACTGCGGGGGTGTGCGGCGGGGTCCTACGGGCGCCGGAGCGCGTCGGAGGCCGCGGTGGCGGCCGGTCCGGCGGCCAGCTCGGTCTCCAGGAGCTGCTTGCCGAGCAGCTCGGGGTCCGGCAGTTCCATCGGGTACTCGCCGTCGAAGCAG
>NZ_JAPSIW010000569.1 GCF_031178505.1 Streptomyces sp.
CTTCGCGTGGGCTTGCTCACACAGCGGCGCCCACCGGGGCGCCACCACCCGTTCCAGCGACCCGGGAGGCCCGGGGAGAAGAGGTACCGATGAACAGCGTGACGAAGATCGACGGGGGACAGGCCCTGGTCACCGGAGGCGCCAGCGGCCTCGGCGCCGCGATCGTCCGCAGGCTCGCCGCGGCCGGCGCGTCCGTCCTGGTCGCCGACGTGCGCCAGGAGGCCGCCAAGGAGCTGTGCGAGAACCTGCTGGCCGAGGGCCGGCAGGCCCGGCCGGTCGCCCTGGACGTCCGCGACCCCGAGGCCGCGGCCGAGCTCTTCGGCGATCTCGACACCACCGGCCAGACCCTCGACGTCCTGGTGAACTGCGCGGCCGTCGACGTCACCAAGCCGGTCACCGAGCTCACCGCGGAGGAGATGAGCCGCGTGGTGACCACCGACCTGCTCGGACCGATGTACCTGTGCCGGGAGGCGTACCGCCGGATGGTCGCCCGGGGCGGCGGGCACATCGTGAACATCCTCTCCACGGCCGCGCTCCGCACCTGGACCGAGGCCGGACCGTACTCCGCCGCCAAGTCCGGCCTGCGCGCCTTCACCCACACCCTCTTCAAGGAGGCCCAGCGCGACTGCCCCGGCATCGGCGTCACCGGTGTCGTCGCGGGCGGCATGGAGACCCCGTTCATCATGGAGCGCTTCCCGGAGACGGACGTCGCGCTCCTGCAGAGCCCCGACATCGTCGCCGACGCCGTGATGTACGCCCTGTCGGTGCCCGCGGGCAGCGCCGTCGCCGAGCTCGTCGTCGTCCCCCGGCGCGAGGTCTCCTGGCCGTGACCCCCGTGAACGTGCGTGACGAGAGCGACGGAGGTACCCCCTCATGAAGGCCGTCACCTGGCAGGGCCGGCGCAAGGTCTCCGTGGACACCGTGCCCGACCCCGTCCTGCGCGAGCCCACCGACGTGATCGTCAAGGTGACGTCGAGCGGCCTGTGCGGCTCCGACCTCCACCTCTACGAGGTCCTGGGGCCGTTCCTCGACCCCGGCGACATCCTCGGCCACGAGCCGATGGGGGTGGTCGAGGAGGTGGGCCCCGAGGTCCGCCGCCTCGTCCCCGGCGACCGCGTCGTCATCCCCTTCAACGTCTCGTGCGGCACCTGCCCGATGTGCGACCGGGGCCTGCACTCCCAGTGCGAGACCACCCAGGTCCGCGCCCGGGGCACGGGCGCCGCGCTGTTCGGCTACACCAAGCTGTACGGGCAGGTGCCCGGCGGGCAGGCGCAGTACCTGCGCGTCCCGTTCGGGGACACCCTGCCCATCCCGGTGCCCGAGGGCCCGCCGGACGACCGGTTCGTCTACCTCTCGGACGTGCTGCCGACGGCCTGGCAGGCCGTCGAGTACGCCGAGGTGCCACCCGGCGGCTCGGTCGCCGTCCTCGGCCTCGGGCCGATCGGCGACATGGCCGCCCGGATCGCCCTGCTGCGCGGGGCGGAGACGGTCATCGGCATCGACCTCGTCCCGGAACGGCTCGCCCGCGCCGCCCGGCGCGGCGTCCACACCCTCGACCTCTCCGAGCTGGGGGCCGACCTGACCGAGCGGGTCCGGGACCTGACCGACGGCCGGGGGCCGGACGCGGTGATCGACGCCGTCGGCATGGAGGCCCACGGCGCGACCGTCGCCCGCTCCCTGCAGGCGACGGTCGGCCTGCTGCCCGACGCCGTGGCGGCACCGCTCATGCGCCGGTACGGGGTCGACCGGCTCACCGCGCTGCACCTCGCGGTCGAGCTGGTACGCCGCGGCGGCACCGTCTCCCTCTCCGGCGTGTACGGCGGCGCGGCCGACCCCATGCCGCTGTTCGCCATGTTCGACAAGCAGATCCGCCTCCACATGGGGCAGGCCAACGTCCACCGGTGGACCGGCGACCTGCTGCCGCTGCTCACCGACGACGATCCGCTGGGCGTGGAGGACTTCGCCACCCACCGCCTCCCGCTGACCCGCGCCCCGGAGGCGTACGACATGTTCCAGGCGAAGCGTGACGGCGCGGTGAAGATCCTCTTCAAGCCGTGGGAGTGACGGGCCCGCCCCGCACCCCGGAGGGCGGACGCGCCGGAGCGGCGCGCCGCCCTCCCGCCGTACCGCCCGCTGTGCCCCGCCCCCGGGGGGACCCTCGCCGGATGGAGCGGGGAGAACGGGGTAGGCGCCGGGCGGCCGACCCCCGAACCGACCACTTCCGAGGAGGTGTCCTCGATGACCGTTCCCAGCAACCCCGACCCGGACCCCCGCACCACCCCGGGACTCGACCCCCAGGGCGGCCTGCCGCAGGGCGAGACCCCGCCCGCCGAAGCGGGCACCGGCACCGGCACCGGTCCGTACCGGCCGCCCCGCGCGGGCTGGGCCAAGGGCCCCCTGATCATCCTCTGGCTGCTGGTCGCCGTGTGCGCGCTGTTCTTCCTCGTGTACGCGATCGTGCTGGCCACCCGGTGACCGCTCCGCCCGTGCGCAGCCTCCCGCCGGACGGGCACGCGCCGGGGCGATGGAACCACCGTGACGAAACCCTTCGAACGATGTGAGGGGAGGTACCGGTGAAGCCGGACTTCCCGGAACCCGTCACGGCCCGCGGGGGCCTCCGGGGAGCGTGTACGCCACGACCGGACCACCCGACGAGGCGGCTGCCGCCCACCGGGGCATGTCCTGGCAGGAGCCGTGCCACAGCCTGAGGAGCAGGGCACCGACGAGCCGACGGCCGAGGCGGTGCCGAGGGAGAGCAGAGACGTCCGACCCACAGCAGCCCGAGGTCCGTCGCAGCGGGCGGGGCGGCGCGACTCCGCAGAACTGCCGTGAGGTGAAGGCCGACGAGGCCGGCCGCGAGGGCCGCGCCCACGGCACCGACCGGGGCGACAAGGGCGGCGGCGAAGGCGGCGGCGTGCCGCCGGACCAGCGCCCCGACCACCCCTGGGAGCCCAGGGCCTCCACCCGGTGACGCCGGGCTCCCCCCGCCGGGGGAGCCCGGCGTCACGCCGTGGGCGTCACCAGATCGCCTCGACCCACTCCGGGTGGTCGATGAACGGGTTGCGGTTGCCCTGGTAGGTGCTGTGGATGAGGTTGTTGCGGCGCTCCTCGAAGGCGCTCGGCGGGTCCTGCTGGTGCCACTGCTTCAGAACGGCCAGCCTGCCGTGGAAGGGCACGCTGCCGTTGGTCGTCGACTCGTTCGGCTCCAGGTCGGCCCAGGCGTCGTCGCCTTCGTAACGGACGGCCATGTAGAGGATCATGCGGGCCACGTCGCCCTTGTCGGCGTCGCGCGGCTCGAAGGAGTTGCTGTCCGTGTAGCTGCCGGTGGCACCGCTGACCGGGCTGCCGCCGAAGTCCCAGTCCTTGTTGCCGCGGATGCTGTTCACCTGGACGTCGGCCGGCCGCAGGTGGTGCAGATCCGTCCCGGGCCCGGCCGAGGTGCCGAAGCTGCCGTGGGACTGCGCCCACACGTGCTCCCGGTTCCAGTCGCCCACGTCGCCGCCGCTGAGAGCCTTGCTCCGCGAGGTGCCGCTGTAGAGCAGGATCACGTTGTTGCTGTTGTTCGGGTCCTGGTCGGTGACCTTCAGCGCGTTCCACACGGCGTCGTAGGAGATCTTCCGCTGGCTGCTGATGATGGTGTGCAGCGACGCCTTCAGGCTCGGGCCGGTCCTGCCGATCGCGTCCTTGTAGTACGTGTCGTCGTACGCGGTGGTCGTGGCACCGGCGGGCGAGGCGGTGACCGCGGGCAGCGTGAGGGCGACGAACACGGCGGCCAGCGCCGCGGCCCACGCCTTGCGGCGGCCTATGTGTGCAACGGACATGGGGGACCTTTCCCGGGTGAGGGCACGCGTGCGAACGCGGGGTCCGGCTCGGGTCGCCCGCGTTCTACGCGTGTTGACGAGATGTCACCGGGAGGGTGGCACAGCGCCGGGGAGGCCCGTGTAACGGCCGGAAGGCTTTTCCGTGACGGTCCGGCATACGCCGCAACCAACTGCCCCGAACCCGGGACGGATCGGACGCGCCCCCGGCCCCGGCGGCGGACCACCCTCCACCCACCGCCCGCGCCGCGCGCCTCAGCACCCCGGCACGGCCGGCACGGCCGACGCCAGGACGCCGGCCGCCTCACGCAGTCGGCCCTCCCAGGTCCGCCGGTCGAGCCCCACCGTGTACGCGAGGCAGCACGCGCACGGGGGGAGCAGCGCCAGGAACGCCCGCTCCGCGCCCGTCCCCGCCTCCGTCTCCGCCCAGTCCTCCGACGCCAGGCCGTCCGGGGTGATCTCCCCGGCCACCAGGGCAGCCGCCGCCCGGCGCAGCGCGTGCCGCCGGGCCACGCGCCGGCCCGGCGGCACGACACCCGCCTCGGTCAGCGCCCGCTCGAACAGCTCGCGCAGATCGCGGGGGTCCGTGCGGGACGACAGTCCGGCCAGTTCGCGCAGGCCCGGGGTGTCGGCGCCCGCCGCGAGGACGTGGGCCGCGAGCGTCGGCAAGTCCTCCGGCCGCAGGCCCTCCGCCCGGGAGCGGCAGGCCACTTCCCTCAGAGCGTCGAGCCCGCCCGGTGCCGGTGTCGTCCCCTGCGTGCGCATGGCCCCCACGATGCCACCTCCGTCACCGCCGTCCGCCGGCCGGTTCCCCTGTGAGCGGGGCCAGTTGGCCGGGGCGGGG
>NZ_JAPSIW010000570.1 GCF_031178505.1 Streptomyces sp.
GATCGGCGTGGCGGACATGGTGAGCACGTCGACGTTGGCGCGGAGCTTCTTCAGCTGCTCCTTGTGCTCGACGCCGAAGCGCTGCTCCTCGTCGACGATGACCAGACCGAGGTCCTTGAACTTCGTCTCGGAGGAGAAGAGGCGGTGGGTGCCGATGACGACGTCGACCGAACCGTCGCGCAGGCCCTCCAGCGTCGCCTTCGCCTCCGTGTCCGTCTGGAAGCGGGACAGCGCCCGGACCTTCACCGGGAACTGCGCGTACCGCTCGGAGAAGGTCCCGAAGTGCTGCTGGACCAGGAGCGTGGTCGGCACCAGGACCGCGACCTGCTTGCCGTCCTGGACCGCCTTGAACGCGGCCCGCACCGCGATCTCCGTCTTGCCGTAGCCGACGTCGCCGCAGATCAGCCGGTCCATGGGGACCGTCTTCTCCATGTCCTCCTTCACCTCGGCGATGGTGGACAGCTGGTCGGGCGTCTCCGCGTACGGGAAGGCGTCCTCCAGCTCCCGCTGCCAGGGGGTGTCGGGCGCGAAGGCGTGGCCTGGGGCCGCCATGCGCGCCGAGTACAGCTTGATGAGGTCGGCGGCGATCTCCTTGACCGCCTTCTTCGCCCGCGCCTTCGTCTTCGTCCAGTCCGCGCCGCCGAGCCGGTGCAGCGTCGGCGCCTCACCGCCCACGTACTTGGTGACCTGCTCCAGCTGGTCGGTGGGGATGTAGAGGCGGTCGCCGGGCTGGCCGCGCTTGGCGGGGGCGTACTCCACCAGCAGGTACTCGCGGGTGGCGCCCTGGACGGTCCGCTGGACCATCTCGATGTAGCGGCCGACCCCGTGCTGCTCGTGCACGATGTAGTCGCCGGCCTCCAGGGTCAGCGGGTCGATCGTCTTGCGCCGCTTGGCGGGCATCCGCTGCCCGTCCTTGCCGGCCGCCTTCTGGCCCGACAGGTCCGTCTCCGTCAGGACCGCCAGCTTCAGCGCCGGGTCCACGAAGCCGTGGTCGATCGAACCGCAGGCCACGTGCACCACGGACGGGGTGAGGTCCGTCAGGTCGGCGGCCTGCCGGGCGGCGATGCCCTCGCCGCCGAGGACCTCGACGGTCCGGGCGGCGGGGCCGTGCGCCTCCGTCACGTACACCGTGCGCCAGCCGTCGGACAGCCAGCCCTTGGTGTCGGCGAGCGCGCGGGCCGTGTCACCGCGGTACGACTCCGGGGCGTGCATGCCCAGGGTGAGCGTGTCGGCCTCCCGCTCGGCGTCGTCGGCGGCGAACGGCGACACCGACCACCAGGCCATGCCCAGCTCCCGCGCCCGCTCCCGTACGTCCGCGATCCCCCACAGGGAGGCCGCGCCCACGTCGATCGGCGCCTCGCCGCCGCCCGCCGTGGCCGCCCAGGACGCCTGGAGGAACTCCTGGCTCGTCGCGACCAGGTCGGCGGCCCTGGTCCGTACCCGCTCGGGGTCGCAGACCAGCGCCATCGAGCCCTGCGGCAGGACGTCGAGCAGCAGCTCCATGTCGTCCACGAGCACCGGCGCGAGGGACTCCATGCCCTCGACCGCGATCCCCTCCGCGATCCTGCCGAGCAGCTCGCCCAGCTCCGGGTGCTCCTCGGCCAGCGCCGCCGCCCGCTCCCGTACGGAGTCGGTCAGCAGCAGCTCGCGGCAGGGCGGTGCCCACAGACCGTGCTCGGCGACCTCCAGGGACCGCTGGTCCGCCACCTTGAAGTAGCGGATCTCCTCGACGTCGTCGCCCCAGAACTCGATGCGGAGCGGGTGCTCCTCGGTCGGCGGGAAGACGTCCAGGATGCCGCCGCGCACGGCGAACTCGCCGCGCTTCTCGACCAGCTCCACCCGGGAGTACGCGGCGGCGGCCAGCCCCTCGACGACCTCGTTCAGATCGGCCGTGTCCCCCGACCGCAGCGACACCGGCTCCAGGTCGCCCAGGCCCTTGACCTGCGGCTGGAGCACGGAGCGGACCGGCGCGACGACGACCGAGACGGGACCGGCCGCCGGGTCGTCGTCCCGCGGGTGGGCGAGCCGGCGCAGCACGGCGAGGCGACGGCCCACGGTGTCGGAGCGGGGCGAGAGCCGCTCGTGCGGCAGGGTCTCCCAGGAGGGGTACTCGACCACCGTGTCGGGGTCGAGCAGCGACCGCAGCGCGGCGGCCAGGTCCTCCGCCTCGCGGCCGGTGGCCGTGACGGCGAGGACGGGCCGCCCCGAGTCCCGGGCGAGCGCGGCGACCGCGAAGGGGCGGGCGGCGGGAGGTCCGACGAGGTCCACGTGCGGGCGGTGCCCGTCGGCGGCCGCCCTCACCGCCTCGGCGAGGGCCGCGTCCTTGACGACGAGGTCGAGAAGACCGTGCAGGCTCATGGGGCTTTCCATCCCGGTACGTACTGGAGAGCGGACACAACGCGAACGGCCCGACACGTCGCACGGGCCGGGGTGCCCAGCGTACGACGGCCACCGGGCGCGGGCATGCGGTCACCCGGGGGCGGCCGGATCATGTCACCGGCCGCACGAGGCCGGGCGGCCGGGGGGTTCCTCCCGGCCCGGCCGGGGTGAGACCCTGTCCGCGCCATTTAGGTGTACGAAGAAAGGACCCTGTGGTGGCGAAGCAGCCGACGCCCCGGACCGGACCGGCCCCGAGCCCCACCGGCTCCCCCACCGGCCGCCGCGGACCCGTCGTCGCCGCGCTGATGCTCGCCATGGCGCTCGCCGCCCTCGACGGCACCGTCGTCGCCACCGCCGTCCCGCAGATCGTCGGCGACCTCGGCGGGCTCTCCGTCTTCTCCTGGCTGTTCTCCGGCTATCTGCTGGCCGTGACCGTCACCCTGCCGGTGTACGGGAAGCTCAGCGACACCTTCGGCCGCAAACCCGTCCTGGTCGCCGGCACGGTCCTCTTCCTCGCCGGCTCCCTGCTCTGCGCCCTGGCCTGGGACATGGGCTCCCTCATCGCCTTCCGGGTCGTGCAGGGGCTCGGCGGCGGCGCGCTCCAGGGCACCGTCCAGACCATCGCCGCCGACCTCTACCCCCTGAAGGAACGGCCCCGGATCCAGGCGAAACTGTCCTCGGTGTGGGCCACCTCCTCGGTGGCGGGCCCGGCGGTGGGCGGGCTGCTCGCCGGGTACGCCGACTGGCGCTGGATCTTCCTGATCAACCTGCCACTGGGCCTCCTCGCCCTCTGGCTGATCGTCCGCCACCTCGCCGAACCGGCCCGCGACGCCTCCGCCGCACGCGCGCGCGTGAAGGTCGACTGGCCCGGCGCCCTCGCCGTCTTCGCCACCGGCGTCCTGCTGCTCACCGCGCTCGTCCAGGGCGGTGTCGCCTGGCCCTGGCTCTCCGCGCCCTCCCTCGGCCTGCTCGGCGGGGCCGCCGCCCTCGCCGCGCTCACCGTCGTCATCGAGCGCCGCGCGGCCGAACCGATCATCCCCGGCTGGGTCTGGCGCCGCCGCACCATCGCCGCCGTCAACCTCTCCCTCGGCGCCCTCGGCCTGCTCATGGTCGCCCCGGCCGTCTTCCTGCCCACCTACGCCCAGTCCGTCCTCGGCCTCGGACCGATCGCCGCCGGGTTCGTCCTCTCCGCCTGGACCCTCAGCTGGCCGATCACGGCCGCGCTCTCCAGCCGCGTGTACACCCGCGTCGGCTTCCGGCTCACCGCCGTCCTCGGCATGTCCCTGGCCCTGGTGCTGCTGCTCGCGTTCCCGTTCCTGCCGTTCCCCGGCGAGCCCTGGCAGCCCGCGCTGCTGATGCTGCTGCTCGGCGGGGCGCTCGGCCTCTTCCAGCTGCCGCTGATCGTGGGCGTGCAGTCGACCGTCCCGTACGAGGAGCGGGGCACGACCACCGCCTCGGTCCTCTTCTGCCGGCAGGTCGGGCAGAGCGTCGGCGCCGCGCTGTTCGGCGCCGTCGCCAACACGGTCCTCGCCTCCCGGCTCGGCGGCGGCACCGACCTGGACACCCTGGCCCGCGCCCTCGACGCCCCCGGCTCCCTCACCGCCGAGACCACCGACCGGCTGCGCCGGGCGGTCGACGCGGCGGTGGACGCCGTCTACCTGGGCGCGGCGGTGGCGGCCGGGCTCGCGCTCCTCGCCCTCCTCACCCTGGCCCCGCGCCGCTTCCCCGTCCTGGAGGAGGAGAAGCGGCCCGGGCCGTGAGGAGGGGGCCGCCGTCAGAAGGCGGTGTTGTACCCGAGGTCGGCCGGCAGCACGTCGTTCGCCTTCACCGGCTTGAAGGGCGCCGACCAGTCGCCCGTACCGGCGTAGAAGTACGCCTTTCCGTTGGCGGCGAGCAGGTCGGCCCGCCCGTCGCCGTTGCCGTCCCCGATGCCGACGAGGTCGGTGTACGCGTTCCACCCGGCGCCGAGCCGGGCGCGCGGCGCGAAGGTGCCGTCGCCCTTGCCGAGGTACAGCCACAGGACGCCGTCCGCGTCGCGGGCCAGGAGGTCGCCGGCCGAGGCGCCGGCGAGGTCGCCGGTGGCGGTGAGCTGGTTGTAGATGCCCCAGCCGGTGCCGATCTGCTTGCGCGGGCCGAGGGGCGCGGTGGCGTTACCGGTGCCGGGGTAGAGCCACAGGCCGCCCGCCTTGTCGGTGGCGAGCAGGTCCGCGCGGCCGTCGCCGGTCAGGTCGCTGCCGCCCGCGATGTGCTGGTAGATGCCCCAGCCCGTGCCGA
>NZ_JAPSIW010000571.1 GCF_031178505.1 Streptomyces sp.
GAGCGGTACGGCACGCCCCTCGACACCCCCTGCGGCACCCTCACCCATCTCTTCCCCACCCCGGCCGGGCTGACCGCCCACCCGGCCGCCGGGCCGCTCGCCCGCGCCCTGGCCGCCGGGGAGGTCCGCCTCGACCCGGGCGCCGACCGCGAGGAGGCCGAGCGCGCCCTGCGGGCCGTCGCGGGCGTGGACGCGGGGACCGCCGCCCTGATCCGCATGCGGGCCCTCGGCGACCCGGACGTCGCCCCCGCGTCCGTACCCGGACCGGAGGCGGAGCGGTGGCGCCCCTGGCGCTCGTACGCGGCCCGCTACCTGGCGCCGGAGCCCGCCCCGCTCAGCCGCCGATGACGGCGCCCGCCCAGGCGCCCGCGATGAGCAGGCACGCGAACAACTCCACCAGGACGCTCGTGCCCGCCGCCCGCATCACGGCCCGGGTCGCCGCCCTGGCCTGGCCGTGCCCGCCGAGGCGCAGGCGTTCCGCGAGGTAGATCCCGCCCACGAAACCGGGGACGGCGCCCACCACCGGGAGCAGCAGAAAACCGAGGAGCGCGCCGGCGCCCGCGTACGCGACCATCCGCCGGGTGATGCCGACGCCCCGGAAGCGGCGGGGCGGCAACTGCCAGACCACCACCTGGGTCAGCAGCAGGAGCGCCGTCGAGGAGACCAGCAGGATCCAGGCGAGGCCGGTCCGTTCCTGCAGCGACCACCACAGCATGGCGGCCCACACGAGCCACGTCCCCGGCACTCCGGGCACGAGTACCCCGAAGACGCCGAGCAGCATCACCGTCGCCACCATCAGGAGCTGCCACACACCCACCCGGCCAGCGTCCCTCACCCACTGCCTCCGCGCAGGTCCGGCGCGGCATCCGGGAGGACGCGGGCCCGGGGGCACGGATGCCGCGGCCGCACCGGAGCCCCCGCCACTCCCGCCTCAGCGCCGGGACACCCACCCCTTCTCGTACGCGTGCCACCCCAGCTGGAGCCGGGTCGTCACCCCGGTCAGTTCCATGAGGCCCTTCACCCGGCGCTGCACCGTCCGCAGGCCCAGGTCCAGCTGCTTGGCGACGCTCGCGTCCGTCATGCCCGCGAGGAGCAGGGACAGCACCTCCAGGTCCGTGGCGTCCGGACCCGGTGCCTCGTCCTCCGTGACCTGCGCGCCGGCCCCGAGCCGCAGCGGCAGCGCGTCGCGCCACACCGACTCGAAGAGGCCCATGAGCGACTCCAGCAGCCCGCTGGCGTGCACCACGAGCGCCGCCGGCTCCGCGCCCCGGCTGGTCAGCGGCACCATGGCCAGGGTCCGGTCGGCGACCACCAGCTTGGTGGGCACCCGGTCCACCACGCGGACCTTCTCGTCCCGGCCGAGCGCCGCCGCCAGCTCGCCGAGCCCCGAGGGCTGGGTCAGCACCTCGCGCTCCAGGACCACCCGGTAGGCGACACCGCGGCTCGCGGCCCGCTCCTCCACGTCGTTCTCCAGGCCCGTCACGGCGATCGGCTTGCCCGTGACCAGCGCGCAGACCTCCTCCGTGGCGCCGAGCTGGAGCTGGAAGAAACGATGCGCCACGGCGCTCGCCCCGGTCACCACCTCCACCAGGTCGTGAACCGCCGGTTCCGTCGCCTCCGCCCGGTACTCCTCGGCGAGGAGCTTCGCCGCCAGCTCCGCCTGTTCCAGCTCGTGCCGCTGCTGGGTCAGCAGGGCCCCGAGCGCCACCCCGGGCGGCGCCGCCACCCAGCGCCCGGTCCGCGCGGAGGACTGGGCGGCGAGCCCCTGCGCCTCCAGCCGGCGCAGCGCGCGCTCGGTGTCCTGCTCGGGCAGCGCCAGCCGGTGCGCGAGATCGGAGACCTCCGCCGCGCCCAGCGCCACCAGCGCCCGGTACGCGGACTCCTGACGTCCGTCGAGTCCTATCGCTCCCAGCATGTGTGTCCCGCCCCTCGCCGTACCACCGGCCGCGTCCCGGGGGTTCCCGGAGCGCCTGCCGGAGGCATTCGTTCCGTTGGTGACCTGGCGGGAATCGGCCACGGCGTATTCCCGCCGTGCCCATCATCCCCGCACCGCCCTCACCTCTGCCAATGTGGCGCCACCGCAACACCAACAGTCTCCGGAAGCGGACCTTTCGCGCCCTTTTTCCGGAATCAGAGGGGGAGAGCGATGCGCCCGATGCCCCGTACGTTCCTGAGGGCGGCGACCGCCGCCGTCCTGGCCGTCACCGCGGTCGCCCCGTCCTTCGCGGCAGTGCCGCAGGACGGACCGACCGCCGGCCGACCCCTGGTCGGAAGCGAGACCCCGGCCCCGGCCGGAGCCCGGACCGCCACGGTGACCCTGGTCACCGGAGACCGCGTCCTGGTCACCCGGGACGCCGCGGGAAACCCGGCGGCCACCGCGCTGCCGCGCGAGGACGGCACCGTCCCGCTCGTCCAGACCCGCCGCTCGGGCCAGGACCTCTACGCCTACCCCGACTCCGCCGTCCGCGCCCTCGCCGCCGGCCGCGTCGACGAGGAACTCTTCAACGTCACCGGCCTCGTCCGCCAGGGCTACGACGACGCCGCCACCCCCACCCTGCCCCTCATCGCCACCTACGGCTCCGACGTCACCCGCTCCGTGCCCGCCGCCCCGCGCGGCGCCCGCCGCGGCCACGTCCTCACCACCGTCGACGGCGTCGCCCTCACCGCCGACAAGAAGCGCGCCGCCACCTTCTGGGCCGAGGTGGACGCCCCCGGCGCCCGCTCCGCCACCGGACTGAAGAAGCTCTGGCTCGACCGCAAGGTCGAGGCCACCCTGGAACGCTCGACCCGGCAGGTCCGCGCGCCCGAGGCCTGGGCCGCCGGCTACGACGGCACCGGCACCCGGGTCGCCGTCCTCGACACCGGCGCCGACACCGACCACCCCGACCTCAAGGGCCGCCTCGTCGCCTCCGAGAACTTCACCGACTCCGACACCGCCGCCGACCGCCAGGGCCACGGCACCCACACCCTCTCCACCGTCGGCGGCTCCGGCGCCGCGAGCGGCGGCCGGAACAAGGGTGTCGCCCCCGGCGCCCAGCTCCTCAGCGGCAAGGTCCTCGACGACCACGGCTCCGGCGCCACCTCCTGGATCATCGCCGGCATGGAGTGGGCCGTCGCACAGGGCGCCGACGTCGTCTCCCTGAGCCTCGGCAACCCCTCCGAGACCGACTGCGACGACCCGATGAGCGCCGCCGCCGAGGAACTCGCCCGCGGCGAGGGCACCTTGTTCGTCGTCGCCGCCGGCAACGCCGGTCCCTCCCTCAACTCCGTCTCCTCGCCCGGCTGCGCCCCCGGCGTCCTCACCGTCGGCGCCACCGACCGCGACGACACCACCGCGTCCTTCTCCAGCCGGAGCCCGGTCGCCAACGCCGCCCACACCCTCAAGCCGGAGATCGCCGCCCCCGGCGTCGCCATCTCCGCCGCGGCGGCCGGCGGCCGCGGGCCGTACGCCTACCAGGCCATGTCCGGTACGTCGATGGCCACCCCGCACGTCGCGGGCGCCGCCGCCGTCCTCAAGCAGCGCCACCCCGACTGGACCGCCCAGCGGATCAAGGCCGCGCTCGTCTCCTCCGCCGACAGCGGCATCCCCGGTGACGTCCGCGAGACCGGCGGCGGCCGGCTCGACGTCAAGGCCGCGATCGACCAGTCCGTCCTCGGCGCCCCCGCCGTCCAGGGCGGTGCCTTCGCCTGGCCGCAGGACCGGAGCGACCGCACCACCGTCCGCGTCCCCTACACCAACACCGGCGCCGCGCCCGTCACCCTCCGCCTGGCCGTCGAGAAGGTCACCGGCAACGACGGCTCCGCCGTCCGCGCCCCGATCGCCCGGCTCGGCGCGCGCACCGTCACCGTCCCGGCCGGCGCCACCGTCCACGTGCCCCTCGACCTGGACCCGGCCGCCCGCCTGACCCGCGCCCAGTACGGTGACGTCACCGGCCGCGTGATCGCCACCGGCCCCGGCGGCCTGCGTGTCTCCACCCCCTTCGCGCTCCACGTCGAGCCCGAAACCGTCACTCTGCGCGTCAAACTGATCGACCGTCAGGGCAACCCGGCGGGCGGCGCCTCCTCGCTCGACGTGATCGGCACCGACACCGCGAGCGGTGAGCGCCGCTTCAACGAGGGCGCCGCCGACCAGCTCTACCGCCTGCGCCCCGGCAGCTACTTCCTCACCTCCTTCGTCACCACCCCCGACGAGGGCGAGGGCGCCACGCTGAACGACTCGCTCAGCCACCTGGCCCGCCCGCAGCTGGAGCTGCGGAAGGACACCACCGTCGTCCTCGACGCCCGCCGCGCCCACCGGCTCATCGTCCGCACCGACCGGCCCTCCGAATCCCACGGCACCACCCTCGCCTTCGCCCGCTCCTGGGACGACACCTGGCTGCACGCCGGCACCGCGGCGGGCCCCCGCACCCTGCGCGGCTACTACGCCTCGGTCGAGGGCCACGCCACCGACGGCACCTTCGAGTCCGGCAGCTACTGGCGCACCGCCGCCCCGCAGATCACCTCCCTGCGCACCGGCGACGGCCTGACCCTCCACCCGGTCACCGCCTCCACCGGCTCCGACAACCTCGACGGCACCGGCTCCGCCCGACTCGCCGACGCCGGCACCGGAACCCCCGAGGAGCTCGCGGCCGCCGGCGTCCGGGGCCGCGT
>NZ_JAPSIW010000572.1 GCF_031178505.1 Streptomyces sp.
CGCGGGTGCTGGTCGTGGCCGGACGTGCCGGCCACGACGGTGGCGGTGTGGGCGGCGGTCTCGGTGATCACGTGACGGGCGCCGGAGTCGCGGACGATCCACTCGACCTGGTCGGCGGAAGAGGTGGGGTAGACGGGGACGGTCTGGCCGCCGGCCGTCCAGATCGCGAAGTCCAGGACCGTCCACTCGTAGCGGGTGCGGGACATGACGGCGACCCGGCCGCCCGGTTCCAGGCCGGCGGCGATCAGGCCCTTGGCCACGGCGGTCACCTCGGCGGCGAACCGCTGCGCGGTGACGGGCCGCCAGACGCCGTCCACCTCGCGGCGCAGGACCACCGCGTCGGGTGCCTCGGCCGCGTTGGTGAACGGGATGTCGGCGGTGCTGCCCGTGGTGGGGCGGGGTGCCAGGGCCGGGGTACGGGCCTCGCGGACGGTGCCGTGGGCGTCCCGGACGGTCTCGGTCCGGGAGCGGGAGGCCAGGTCCCCGCGCCTCCTCGCCCGTTTCAGGTCCCTGTGTACGCCCATGTCGGCTCCCGGTCGCGGATCGCAGTGGTGTTGCGCTGCCTCTTCCCGTTACTTACCGCAGAGTAAACTTACTCCCGCGTAAGTGGTCAACGGGGGCGGCTCAGGTCAGCTCGTCCGCCTGCCGGACCGCCGCGGCGAGCCGTCCGACGTCCGGGTCGTCCGTGCGGTCGGCCAGCGCGTCGGCGCGCTCGGCGAGTTCACCGAGACGCGGTGCGCCCGGCAGGGAGCCGTCGTCGTACGGGGTGCGCAGGGCGTCGGCGAAGTAGGCGGCGGTCGCCGTCACGCGCAGGCCGCGGTCCGCTTCCCACACCGAGTCGTCGAGGTCACCGGACTCCACGTCGCCGGATTCCTCGTGCGGGGCGCGGCTGTCGGGGTCGAGCCAGCGGACGGTGGCCGTGGCCAGCCGGCCGTCGGCGCCGGGGCGGGTGCGCACGGCGTACAGGGCGGTGACGGTGTGGCCGGGGCCGACCTCGCCGCCGTCGACGCGGTCGTCGCGGAAGTCGTCGTCGGCGACGCGGCGGTTGTCGTAGCCCACGAGGCGGAACTCGGCGACCGTCTCCGGGTCGAAGGCGACCTGGGCCTTGGCGTCGCGGGCGGTCAGCTCGATGTGGCGCGGGAGCTGCTCGCAGAAGACCTCACGGGCGTCCTCCGGGTCCGACACGTACGTGGTGTGTCCGTCGCCCTTGTCGGCGAGGCGTTCCATCAGGGCGTCGCCGTAGTCGCTGCCGACGCCGACGCCGAAGAGGGTGATGCCGTGCTCGCGGCGCTCGTCCGCGATGCGTTCGAGGATGGCGTCCGCGTCGGTCTCGCCGGTGTTGGCAAGGGCGTCGGAGACGAGGACGACGCGGTTGGTGGCGCCCTCGCGGCGGCCCTCGACGGCGGTGTCGTAGCCGGTCTCGACGCCCGCGCCGAGGTTGGTGGACTGGGTGGGCTCCAGGCTGTCGATGGCGTCGTGGACGCGGCCGCGGCGGTCGCCGAGCCGGGTCATCGGCAGGACGGTCTCGGCCTCGTCGCTGAAGGTGACCAGCGCGACCGAGTCGTCGTCGCGCAGCCGGTCGGTCATCGTGCCCAGGGCCTCTTGGGCGAGGTCGAGGCGGCCGGGCTCGGCCATGGAGCCGGAGACGTCGATGACGAAGGTCAGGGCGGCCGGCGGGCGGGCGCCGCGCTGCTCGGCGCCCCGGGTGGCCAGGCCCACGCGGACCAGGGACCAGTCCTCCTCGCCGGTGCGGGCGCCGTCCACGGTCACCGAGAAGCCGTCGCCTTCGGGACGCTCGTAGTCCTGGCGGAAGCTGTTGACGAACTCCTCGGGGCGGACCGTCGACGGATCGGGCAGCCGGCCCTCGGCCAGGGTGCGGCGGGCGTAGCCGTAGGAGGCGGTGTCGACGTCCAGGGCGAAGGTGGAGAGGAGGTCGGGTTCGGGGGCGACCTCCCGGGAGTCTCCCGTCCCGCCCGTGGTCGCGCCCTCGTCGTGGCGCTGTCCGGCCTCGCCGCGCGGCCCGTCGGGTGCGGGCACCGGCGCGGAGCCCCGGCCCCGGGAGTCCACCGCCGTGTCCTTCGCGCCCCGCGCCGCGTCCTCGTCTCCTCCCCCGCAGCCGGTGAGCAGCAGGCCGCCCGCCGCCGTGAGCGCGAGCAGCGCGCCGATCGGTCCTCGTGTCCGGTGTCGCCTCATCTTCCGTGCCCCCTGCTTCCGTTGACGCCGGTGTACGTGACTGTGACGGCGCGGGAGGGCGGAACGTGCGGCACGGGGTGTCACGGGTGCGTCTCGAAGTGGGCACGGCGGCGGGCCGCCGAGACCGGTGGGTGATCCTCCTCAGACCCCGCCGAGTCCGCGGGCTCCACCGGCCGGGGAAGGCGCTAGGACACCACGTCCTTGCGGGCGAAGCCGCGGAAGGCCAGGGCGAAGAGCACCAGGGCGTACGTCACCGACAGGGACGTGCCCTGGATCAGCCGGGTCCAGTCCAGCTCGGGCCGGACCGTGTCGAGCCAGGCGTACTGCCAGTGCGCCGGCAGGAGGTCGCGCCAGCCGCCGAGGGCGGTCACCTCGTCCAGGACGTTGCCGATGATCGTCAGGCCGACCGCGCCGCCGACCGCGCCGAGCGGGGCGTCGGTCTTGGTGGACAGCCAGAACGCCAGAGCGGCGGTGACCAGTTGCGAGACGAAGACGTACGCCACCGTGATCGCCAGGCGTTCGGCCGCGGTGCCGGTGGGCAGGCTGCCGCCGGTGGGCAGCTCCAGCGGCCCCCAGCCGTAGGCGGCCGTCCCCACGGCCAGCGCGACCAGCGGCAGCAGGACGATCGCCGCGAGGCTGAGGAGCAGGGCGACGACCAGCTTGGACCAGAGCAGGCGGGCGCGGGGCACCGGCGCGGCCAGCAGGTACCGCAGGGAGGACCAGCCGGCCTCCGAGGCGACCGTGTCCCCGAAGAACAGGGCGACGGGCACGACGAGGAGGAACCCGGCGGAGGCGAACAGGTTCACCGCGGCGAAGTTGGCTCCCGACGCGGTGGCCGAGTCCATCAGGCTGATCTGGTTGTTCGGCCCGCCCGGCTCGCCGCCGATCCGGAAGGCGACGAGCAGCACGAACGGCAGGGCGAACAGGATGCCGCCCATGACGAGGGTGCGCCGCCGCTTCAGCTGGCGGACCAGCTCCACCCGCACGGGCAGCGTGCGGCCCGCGCGGTAGCCCTCGGCGACCTCCTGGGGGCCGGCGGGCGCGGCCCGTTCGACCTGCGTGCTCATGCCGGGTCTCCGATCAGGGTGAGGAAGGCGTCCTCGAGGCGGCGGTGGGGGCCCACCGACTCCACGGGCACGTCCAGGCGGACGAGTTCGGCGATCAGGTCCCGGGCGGTGCCGTCCGGTCCGAGCCGCACCAGCAGGCCGCCGTCGGCCACCGCCGCCGAGGCCACGCCGGGCAGCGCGGCCACCTTCTCGGCCAGGGGCGCGTCCACCGCCGTGGAGGTGCCCACCAGCAGCGTGTCCCCGGTGCCGACGATCTCGGCGACCGGGCCCGCCTGGACGAGCCGCCCGCGGTCCATGACCACCAGGTGGGTGCAGCTCTGCTCGACCTCGGACAGGAGGTGGCTGGAGACGATCACCGTGCGGCCGGCCGCGGCGTAACGGATCATCACCTCGCGCATCTCGCGGATCTGCGGCGGGTCCAGGCCGTTGGTCGGCTCGTCCAGGATCAGCAGGTCGGGCAGGCCCAGCATGGCCTGGGCGATGGCCAGACGCTGGCGCATGCCCTGGGAGTAGGTGCGCACCGCGCGGGCGAGCGCGTCCCCGAGCCCGGCGATCTCCAGGGCCTCGTCGAGGTGGGCGTCCTCGGGCGGGCGGCCGGTGGCCCGCCAGTACAGCTCCAGGTTCTCCCGGCCGGACAGGTGCGGCAGGAAGCCCGCGCCCTCGACGAACGCGCCGACGCGCGAGAGCACCGGGGCGCCGGGCGCGATGGCGTGGCCGAAGACGCGGATCTCGCCGCCGTCCGGGCCGATCAGGCCCATCAGCATGCGCAGGGTGGTCGTCTTGCCCGCACCGTTCGGCCCGAGCAGGCCGAGCACCTGGCCCTGTTCCACGCGGAAGGACAGGTCCCGCACGGCGTACCGGTCGCCGGACTTGCCGTACCGCTTGGTCAGGCCCGTGATCTGGAGCGGGACTCCGGCCAGCGCCGGGTCGGGCGGCGGCGCCGTGGTGCGGCGGCGGGCGGTCAGCAGCAGGACCGCGGCCACCGCGGCGCCCGCGAGCGGTGCCCACCACACCCAGGCGGGCAGCCCGGCCACCTGTCCGCTGTCGCCGAGGCCCGTCGGGACCGTCAGGCCGCCCTTCAGGGAGACGGTGTACCGCGCGGGCGCGGCCGGGGAGGCGTACCCGAGGTCGGTGGAGGACAGGACCAGGCGCAGGCGGTGGCCGCTCTCCACCTCGTGGTCGATCGCGGGCAGGGTGAGCCGCACGTCCCTGCCGTCGCCGACGCCGTCCACCCGGACGGGCGTGACCAGTTGGGAGGGGAGCACGGGCTGGGCGCCGCCGGGTCCGACGTCGTACACCTTGGCGAAGAGCACGGCTTCGTCCTTCGTGGACTTCACGTGCACGGTCGCGGTCGGCGAGCCGGTGATCCGGACGTCCTCCTCCAGCGGCT
>NZ_JAPSIW010000054.1 GCF_031178505.1 Streptomyces sp.
CGCAGGCGGAGGCGCTGCGCGCCGCTGCCCGCGCGGACGGCGAGCAGGTCCTCGACGAGGCCCGCAAGGCCGCCGACAAGCGGCGCGCCGACGCCGCCGAACAGGCCGACGCCCTCATCGGCGAGGCGACCGCCGAGGCGGAGCGGCTCACCACCGAGGCCGCCGAGCTGCTGGAGACGGCGGAGCGGGACGCCGAGCGGCTCCGTACCGAGGCCGAACAGGTCAAGGCCGAGGGCGAGGCGCAGGCGGAGGCGCTGCGCGCCGCTGCCCGCGCGGACGGCGAGCAGGTCCTCGACGAGGCCCGCAAGGCCGCCGACAAGCGGCGCGCCGACGCCGCCGAACAGGCCGACGCCCTCATCGGCGAGGCCACGGCCGAGGCGGAGCGCATCGCGGCGGAGGCCGCCGAGCTGCGCGAGACGACCGAGCGGGACGCCGAGCGGCTCCGCACCGAGGCCGAACAGGTCAAGGCGGACGGCGAGGCGCACGCCCAGGCGCTGCGAGCGGCGGCGCTCGCGGACTCCGACCGCATCCTGGACGAGGCGCGCAAGGCCGCCGACAAGCGGCGCGCCGACGCGGGTGAGCAGGCCGACGCCCTCGTGGGCGAGGCGACCGCCGAGGCCGAGCGGGTCACCAACGAGGCGCTGGAGCTGGCCGACGCGGTGACCACGGACGCCCGTGCCGAGGCCGGCCGGACCGTGGCGACGGCCGCCGAGGAGGCGGAGCGGCTGCGGGCCGAGGGCGCCGAGGCGCTGGAGGCCGCGCGTCAGGAGGCGGAGCGGGTCCGTACCGAGTCGGAGCGGCTCAGGGCGGACGCCGAGAAGGCGGCCGAGCGGACGCGCGCCGAGGCGCGGGCCGAGGCGGACCGCACGCTCGACGAGGCGCGGGAGGCCGGGGCGCGCAAGCGCTCGGACGCGGCCGAGCAGGCGGACCAGTTGGTCGCCAAGGCGCAGGAGGAGGCGCTGCGCGCCACCACCGAGGCGGAGACGCAGGCGGACACGATGGTCGGCGCGGCCCGCAAGGAGGCCGAGCGGATCGTCTCGGAGGCGACGGTGGAGGGCAACTCCCTGGTGGAGAAGGCCCGTGCGGACGCGGACGAGCTGCTGGTCGGCGCGCGCAGCGACGCGACCGCGATAAGGGAGCGGGCGGAGGAGCTGCGCGGCCGGATCGAGGCCGAGATCGAGGAGCTGCACGACCGGGCCCGGCGCGAGACGGCCGAGCAGATGAAGACGGCCGGCGAGCGGGTCGACAAGCTGGTGAAGGCGGCGGAGGAGCAGCGCGCCGAGGCGGAGGAGAAGGCGAAGGAACTGGTCTCGGACGCGAGTTCGGAGGCGAGCAAGGTTCGGATCGCGGCCGTGAAGAAGGCGGAGGCGCTGCTGAAGGAGGCCGAGCAGAAGAAGGCCTCGCTCGTCGCGGAGGCGGAGCGGATCAAGGCGGAGGCCGAGGCGGAGGCCGAGCGCCTGGTCGCGGAGGGCCGGCGGGAGCTGGAGGTCCTGACGCGGCGTCGCAAGGACATCAATGCCGAGATCTCCCGTGTCCAGGACGTTCTGGAGGCGTTGGAGTCTTTCGAGACTCCGTCGGCGGGGGCCAAGTCCGCAGGGGCGGTGGGTGCCAAGGCGGGCGCGTCAGCGGGGTCCACTCGTTCGGGTGGCAAGTCCCAGGACGGCTAGCCACTCAAAAGGCTGGACATTCTCCGAATCAAACGGGCATACGCTCGATGACACGCCGCTTCGGCCCCTAGGATTCCCTCTAACACCTCACCGGTCTCATTCGACAGGAACCCCATGAGCGACACTTCCTCCCCCTTCGGCTTCGAGCTCGTGCGGCGTGGTTACGACCGCGGTCAGGTGGACGACCGCATTACCAAGCTCGTCGCCGACCGTGACAGTGCTCTGGCCCGAATCACCTCTCTGGAGAAGCGCATCGAGGAACTCCACCTCGAAACGCAGAACGCCCAGGCGCAGGTCAGCGACGCCGAGCCGTCGTACGCGGGTCTGGGCGCCCGTGTCGAGAAGATCCTCCGGCTGGCCGAGGAGGAGGCGAAGGACCTGCGCGAGGAGGCCCGGCGGGCCGCCGAGCAGCACCGTGAGCTGGCCGAGTCGGCCGCGCAGCAGGTGCGCAACGACGCCGAGGCATTCGCGGCGGAGCGCAAGGCGAAGGCCGAGGACGAGGGCGTCCGGATCGTCGAGAAGGCGCAGGGCGAGGCCAACTCGCTGCGCGCCGAGGCGCAGAAGGACGCGCAGTCGAAGCGCGAGGAGGCGGACGCCCTCTTCGAGGAGACCCGCGCCAAGGCGGCCCAGGCCGCGGCGGACTTCGAGACCAACCTGGCCAAGCGCCGGGAGCAGTCGGAGCGCGACCTGGCCTCGCGTCAGGCCAAGGCCGAGAAGCGGCTGGCGGAGATCGAGCACCGGGCGGAGCAGCTGCGCCTGGAGGCCGAGAAGCTGCGGACGGACGCGGAGCGCCGGGCCCGTCAGACGGTGGAGACCGCGCAGCGCCAGGCCGAGGACATCGTGGCCGACGCCAACGCCAAGGCGGACCGCATCCGCAGCGAATCGGAGCGCGAGCTGGCGGCGCTGACGAACCGCCGCGACTCGATCAACGCGCAGCTGACCAACGTCCGCGAGATGCTGGCGACCCTGACGGGTGCCGCGGTGGCGGCGGCCGGCTCCCCGATCGACGACGAGCGGAGCGCGGGCGTCCCGGCCCAGCAGACGCGGTAACGCCCGCCGGTTCCGGTGCGAGAACCCCCTGTCACTCCGGTGGCGGGGGGTTTTGCGCGCCCTTAGGTTGGTACGCATGATCGAGGTTGAGGGGCTGACCAAGCGGTACGGGACGAAGACGGCGGTCGACCATCTCTCCTTCCGGGTCCGGCCGGGCATGATCACCGGTTTCCTCGGGCCCAACGGGGCGGGCAAGTCGACGACGATGCGCATGATGCTCGATCTGGACAACCCGACGAGCGGGACCGTCCGGATCGACGGGCGGCACTACCGGGACCTGGACGAGCCGTTGAAGTACATCGGGGCGCTGCTGGACGCCAAGGCGATGCACGGCGGCCGTTCGGCGTACAACAACCTGCTGTGCCTGGCGCAGTCGAACCGCATCCCGGAGCGCCGGGTGGGCGAGGTGCTGGAGCTGGTGGGTCTGACGGCGGTGGCGCGGAAGAAGTCGAAGGGGTTCTCGCTCGGCATGGGGCAGCGGCTGGGCATCGCCTCGGCGCTGCTCGGTGATCCGGAGATCTTGATGTTCGACGAACCCGTCAATGGTCTGGACCCCGAGGGAATTCACTGGATCCGCAATCTGATGAAGGCGCTGGCCGCCGAAGGCAGGACGATCTTCGTTTCCAGTCATCTGATGAGCGAAATGGCGCTGACGGCTGATCATCTGATCGTGATCGGACAGGGAAAGCTGCTGGCCGACACGTCGATGGCGGATTTCATCCAGCAGAATTCGCGGAGTTATGTACGGCTGCGCTCGCCGCAGCGGGAGCGCGTGCGGGACGTCCTGCACGCCCACGGGTTCACCGCCGTCGAGGCGGGCGGTGGCGCCCTGGAGGTGGACGGGGCGACGACCGAGCGGCTGGGCGAGCTGGCCGCGGAGAACGGGCTGGTGCTGCACGAGCTGAGTTCCCAACGCGCCTCCCTGGAGGAGGCGTTCATGCGGATGACGGCCGGTGCGGTGGAGTACCACGCGCACGGCACCGACATCCACGGCGGCGCGCTCGCCGCACCGGGGCCCCGCTGGGGCGCGACCTCCGAGGAGGCCTGAACCATGGCAGCGGCATCCGCGGTCCTCCGGTCGGAGTGGACCAAGATCCGGACGGTGTCGTCGACGGTCTGGACGCTGGCCAGCGCCCTGCTGGTCACGGTGGCGATGAGCGCGGCCCTGTGCGCGCTGATGCGGTCCACCTTCGACGACCTCTCCGAGGTGGAGCGGGCCACCTTCGACCCGACGTTCGTCAGCTTCTCCGGGATGATGCTGGGCCAGCTGGCCATGGTCGTCTTCGGGGTCCTGGTGGTGGGCACCGAGTACTCCTCGGGCATGATCCGCACCTCGCTGGCCGCCGTACCGCAGCGCGCGGCCTTCCTGTTCTCGAAGATCGCGGTGGCGGGGGCGCTGGCCCTCGCCGTGGGACTGGCGACCAGCTTCCTCTCCTTCTTCCTCGGGCAGGCGCTGCTCGGGGAGCACCGGACCTCGATCGGCGAGGAGAACGTGCTGCGGGCGGTGGTCGGCGGCGGCCTCTACATGGGGCTGATCGCGATCTTCTCGATGGGGGTGGCGGCGATGCTGCGGTCCTCGACGCTCTCGCTGGGCATCCTGGTGCCGTTCTTCTTCCTGATCTCGCAGATCCTCTCCGCGGTCCCGAAGGCCAAGGAGGTGGCCCGCTACTTCCCGGACCAGGCCGGCTCCCGGATCATGCAGGTGGTGCCGGACGCGCTGGGTTCGGAGAAGGCGCCGTACGGCCCCTGGGGCGGACTGGGGATCATGCTGGTGTGGGTGGCGGCCGCGCTGCTGGGCGGCTGGCTGGTGCTGAAGCGGCGCGACGCCTGAGGCCGGGGGTTCTCAGGGAGGTCCCTGATCGTTCCCTGAGGTTCTCCTCTGCCTTCACCGGAACCGTCAAGGGCTGGATAAGCTCCTAGCTCGTACGGGGAACTCCGGCCGCGCGCGGCCGCACCCCGGCATGGACGTGACCGACCTGTCGATGGGGCTGGAAGAATGATCGAGGCGATCGGCCTGACGAAGCGCTACGGCGCCAAGACGGCCGTGTACAACCTGTCGTTCCAGGTGCGGCCCGGTGTGGTCACCGGGTTCCTGGGGCCGAACGGCTCCGGCAAGTCGACGACCATGCGCATGATCCTGGGCCTGGACCGGCCGACGGCGGGCAGCGTCACGATCGGCGGCCACCCCTTCCCGCAGCTGCCGAACGCCCCTCGGCAGGTCGGGGCCCTGCTGGACGCCAAGGCGGTGCACGGCGGGCGGAGCGCGCGCAACCACCTGCTGTCGCTGGCCCAGCTCGCCGGCATCCCGGCCCAGCGGGTCGACGAGGTGCTGGGTGTGGTGGGCCTCCAGGAGGTGGCCAGGCAGCGCTCCAAGGGCTTCTCGCTCGGCATGGGCCAGCGGCTCGGCATCGCGGCGGCGCTCCTCGGCGATCCGCAGGTGCTGCTGTTCGACGAGCCGGTCAACGGCCTGGACCCGGAGGGCATCCTCTGGGTGCGGAACCTGATGAGGAAGCTGGCCTCGGAGGGCCGGACCGTCTTCGTCTCCAGTCACCTCATGAGCGAGATGGCGCTGACGGCCGACCATCTGATCGTGATCGGCCGGGGGCAGCTGCTCGCGGACATGCCGGTGCGGGAGTTCATCGCGGCGAACTCGGCGGGCTTCGCGCGGGTGCGCACCCCCGAGGGTGAGCCGGAGCAGCGGGAGAAGCTGACGGCGGCGCTCACGGAGGCCGGCGGCCAGGTGCTGTCCGAGCCGGACGGGGCGCTGCGGGTGGCGGGCCTGCCCCTGCCCCGGATCAGTGACCTCGCCCACGGGGCGGACGTCCGGCTCTGGGAGCTCTCGCCGCACCAGGCGTCCCTGGAGGAGGCGTACATGCGGCTGACCCAGGGCGCCGTCGACTACCGCTCCACCGACGACCGGCTGGCCCACCTCCAGGCGCCGCCGCAGCCCGGGCAGCCGGGGTACGGGCAGCCGCCGCAGCCGGTGATCCCCGAGGTGCCGCAGCAGGGCTGGTACGCCCCGCCGCCGCCCGGACAGAACCCCTACGCCTCCCCGCAGCCGAGCGACACCCCCAAGGACGCCCGATGACCGCCCCCACCCCCTCCCCGGCGCCGCACTCCTACGTCTCGCCCATCCCGGTGCGCCGGGCGCACCTCGGCGACGCCCTGGCCTCCGAGTGGACGAAGATCCGCTCGCTGCGTTCGACGATGTGGACGCTGGGGGTGATGGTGCTGCTGATGCTGGGCGTCGGTTTCGGTGTCGCGCTGATCGTGGCGGCCGCCTCGGAGTACCCGGCGGAGAACGAGTCGGCGCTCGGCATGGGCTTCTTCGGTCTGCTGCTCGGTTCGATCTGCGTGATGACGCTGGGCGTGCTCACCATCGCCTCCGAGTACGGGACCGGCATGATCCGCACCACCCTGACGGCCTGCCCGAGCCGGGGGCGCGTGCTGCTCGCCAAGGCGATCGTCTTCTTCGCGCTCGTCTTCACGATCACGACCCTGACGGCCACGGTGGTGGCGGTGGCCCAGGTCGCCCTGGTCTCCGGGCCGGAGCCGACGGTCGACCAGTGGCTGCGGGCCACGGTGGGCGCCGGTCTGTTCCTGGCCCTGACGGGTCTGGTGTCGCTGGCCGTCGGGACGCTGATCCGGCACTCGGCCGGCGCGATCACCATCATGATCGGCGTCATGCTGATGCCGCTGGTGGCCGCCATGTTCATGATGGCCGAGTCGCTGTCCGGCGTGCGGGACTGGCTGCTCGCCTACGCCCTGCCGAGCCAGATGATCGCCCTGTACTCGTCCGTGCCGGTCGAGGGCGCCTCGGGCCCGACGGGCTGGGACCCGGTGTGGATCATGCTGGTCCTCGCGCTCGGCGCCCTGGGCGGCGCCTTCGCCGTGCTGAACAGCCGGGACGTGTGAGCGGGGCGCCCACCGGGACACGTGACCGGGACCTGTGAACGGGGCGCGTGACGGAGGTCAGTACCTCGGAGCGTTGCGGGACCGCTGCACCTTGGTGGTGCGGCGGTCCTTCGCGTTCCAGCAGGCCTTGTGCCAGTGCCGGCGGTCGTCCACTCCCCCGAACTCGGGCCAGGCGACGAGGTGCGGGGCGCCGGACGGGATCTCCTGGTCGCAGCCCGGGCAGCGGTACCGCTTCCCGGGGGCGCTGGCGCCCGCGACGAGCCGTACGTACCACTCCTCGCCCTGCCAGGTCTCGGTACGCTGCACTCCCCCGTACCGGTTGCCGGGGTCCACCTGCGGCTCGGGCCTGGCACCGCCCCGGGAGCGGTTGTGACGCGGGGACACGGGCACCTCACAGGGTCTGGGAACGACACGGACCGTTGCCTCCAGCCTACGGGCCGCCATGCGGTGCCCGAAGCCGCTCCCGCCCCGGCTTAGCCGAAAATCGCAAGAACTTCATGAACGGCCGTTGCCTTTGGCACGTGTCAGGCGTTGGTGCCAGTGCGAGGGGGGAGAACCGTAGGGCGCAAGGAGGCAGTTGGCGATGCGCGTGGGTACGTTCGTTCTGGCCGCCCAGTTCCCCGGCCAGGGGCAGGGGGAGGCCCTGCACCGGGCGGTGCGGACCGCCGAGGTGGCCGAGGAGGCGGGGCTCGACTCGGTCTGGCTGGCCGAGCACCACTTCGTACCGTACGGGGTCTGCCCCTCCGCGGTGACCCTGGCGGCCTTTCTGCTCGGCCGGACCCGCCGGCTGCGGGTCGGCACGGCGGTGACGGTGCTCCCGACGGCGCACCCCGTCTCCCTGGGCGAGCAGGCCGCGCTGCTGCACCTCACCTCGGGCGGCCGGTTCACGCTGGGCGTGGGGCGGGGCGGCCCCTGGGTGGACCTGGAGGTGTTCGGCGCGGGCCTGGACGCGTACGAGCGGAGTTTCCCCGAATCGCTCGACCTCCTGCTGCGCTGGCTCACGGAGCCCCGGGTGGACGCCCGGGGGGAACGGTTCACCTTCCGCGAGGTGGCGGTGGTGCCCCGCCCCGACGAGCTCATCGACGGCCCGGCGGCCCCGGAGATGGTGGTGGCGTGCACCTCGCCCCGGAGCGTCCGTCTCGCGGCGGAGCGCGGGCTGCCGATGCTGCTCGGGATGCACTGCGGGGACGAGGACAAGGCCGAGATGGTGGCGGCGTGGGCACGCTGCGCCCGGGAGGCCGGACGGGACCCGGACGAGATCGCCCGGATCGCGGACGGCCACGTGTCGGCGGGTGTGGTGCAGCTCGCGGACGGCGGCGCCGACGCGGCGGAGGCCCTGCTGAAGGCGATGCCCGGCTGGCTGAAGCAGGGGCTCGACGCCCATGTCACCGTGGACGGCCGGCACCGTGCGATGCGGGACCCGGTGGCGTACACGGAGCTGCTCTGCGGCCTGCACCCCGTGGGCACGCCCCGCTTCGCGGCCGACCGGCTCGCGGCGACCTCCGAGCGCACGGGCATCACCCGCTTCGCCCTCCTCGCGGAGGGCTCCGGCGACCTCGCGGCCACCGAGGAGAACGTACGGCGCCTGGGCACCGAGGTCCTGCCGCTTCTCGCCTGAGCCTCGGGGGACGGTCCCCGGACGCCGGGTCCTCATGCGACGTGCGGCGGTGCGAGGCGACCGGGGCCCGTGACGTACCGGGAGCCGGCGCCCCGTCCGGGCCCCCGCGGTGGCGGGCCCGTGAGGGCGGTGGGACCGTGCGCCGCCGCCCCGGCATCCGTGTGCGCGAGGCCGTGCGGCGCGTCGGCACGCACCGAGCGCGGCTCCCGTGACGCGGAGCGGCAGCACCAGGTCTCAGCAGTCGCGCAGTTCCGGCGACTGGTTGAGCAGCTGTGCCCGTACGGACGTGAACCGGGCGAGCCGCTCGTCGGTGGACGGGTCCAGCGGGAAGACCGCCACCCGGTGGCAGTTCTGGAATGCGAGACGCACCCCGAAGTGCCGCTGCAGCGCGCCGCGAATGGCATCGCTCGCGAGCGCGCGCAGCAGCTGACCACGTGCCTGCTCGTCCGGCGGCGGCGTCTGGTTGTCGGCGAAGTCTCCGCCGTCGACCTTCAGCTGGGCCACCAGAGAACTGATCATCTCCCATGCGTAGGGCAGGGAGGTCCGGACGCAGTCGACGAAGTCGGCTTCGTCGACCTCGCCTCGCTCGGCCTGTTCCAACAGGGCCGGTGAGACGTCGAGCGACATGGGTTCTCCTCTCGCGACCCCGCGGGCGGGGTCTTGCGGGCAGGGGTGAAGGCCGGGTCACCGCCACGGAGCGTGCACGGTCGACGACCTCCGGCATCCACGGTAAGCGCGCAGTCCTGACCGCACCAGGAGAATGCGAACACAACCGGCCGATATACAACGGGTGTTCGGCGCATGACGATGCCCGAATCGCGAAGAAGAGGGCCCGTCTTGTAGCGTTGCCCACCATGCGTCTCGTCATTGCCCGCTGCTCCGTGGACTACGCGGGCCGGCTCACGGCCCATCTGCCCTCCGCACCTCGTCTGATCCTGATCAAGGCGGACGGGAGCGTCTCCATCCACGCGGACGACCGGGCGTACAAACCGCTCAACTGGATGTCCCCGCCGTGCACCCTGAAGGAGGGCGCGGACGGTGACGCGGGCGTGTGGACCGTGATCAACAAAGCGGGCGAGAAACTGATCATCACGATGGAGGAAATCCTCCACGACTCCTCGCACGAGCTCGGCGTGGACCCGGGTCTGATCAAGGACGGTGTGGAGGCGCACCTCCAGGAGCTTCTCGCCGACCGCATCGAGACCCTCGGCGAGGGCTACACCCTGATCCGCCGCGAGTACCCGACGGCGATCGGCCCGGTGGACATCCTGTGCCGGAACGCCGACGGTGCGACGGTCGCGGTGGAGATCAAGCGGCGCGGCGAGATCGACGGCGTGGAGCAGCTCACCCGCTATCTGGAGCTCCTCAACCGCGACCCGCACCTGGCGCCGGTCAAGGGCGTCTTCGCCGCGCAGGAGATCAAGCCGCAGGCGCGGGTGCTCGCCACCGACCGCGGGATCGACTGCGTGGTCCTCGACTACGACGCGCTGCGGGGCATCGAGGACGACAAGCTGCGGCTGTTCTAGCGGCCGGACGGACGGTGTACGGGGACGGCCCCGGGTGCGGTGAACGCGCCCGGGGCCGTCCCCGTCCTCCGTACACCCCCGTCCGAGGGCTCAGATCGTGGTGTCGGAAGCCCCGGAGCCCCCGGAGGGGGACGGGACGGCGAGGGAGGAGGAGGCCGAGCCGCTGGGGTCCGGAGCCGTGGTCGTGGGAGGGGCGGTGGTCGCCGGCGGGGTCGTCGGCGGGGTCGTCGGCTGCGAAGAGGGCGGAGAGGTCGGCGGCGTCACCGGCGGCGTGGTCGTCCCCGTCGGCGCGGGCCCGCCCGTCACCGTCGGGGACGTGGTCGTCGGCGTCGGTGTGTCGCTGGTCGGCCCGTCGGTGGGCGCCGGCGGCGTGGTGGTGGCGGTCTCCGACGGGGAGCCGGAGGTGCCGGGCGTCGACGGGGAGGAGGGCGCGTCGCTCCCCGAGCCGGACGGGGACGGGCTGCCGGAGGCGGTGGGCGCGGCCGTCTCGCCCGGGACGCCGGTGTCACCGCCCGTCCCGCTCCCGGCGGGCGGCTCCTCCGGGCCGAGGCCGTCGTCGGTGGTGCCCGGGGTCGTGCTGCTGTCGGAGGTGACGCGGTCGGTGGCGGGCGTCTCTCCGTCGCCGGAGGTGGCGCCGAGCGTCACGACCGTGCCGAGGACCGCGACGAGGAGCGCTCCGGCGCCGACGGCGACCAGGTTGCGGCGGGCGCCGTCGAGGATGCCGCCGCGCACTCCGGACCGGCCGGTGGCGACCGGGGACCCGGCGGCGGGGGTGGGGCGCTCGTCGCGCTGACCGGGACGGCCCGCGGTTCCGGCCGCCCGGGCGGTGCCGGGAGCGGTCACGCGGGCCGGGCGGCCGGCGGGGTCGGGGAGGTCCGCGAACGCCTGGAGCGCGGGCTTGCCCTGGGGCGGCGTGGCGTCGGCCGGGCCGGACGCCGCCGGGGGCGCGGGCGCGGGGCCGCGGAGCGCCGGGGTGCCCCGGGGCGGCGACACGGCCTCGGCGGCCGGCGCGGGGGCGGCGGCGCGGCGGGCGAGGTCGTCCACGAGGGCGAGCGCCCGGCGGCCGGCGACCGTGCCGCGCTTGTCGGCAAGGGCGCCGCGCAGCCCGATGGAGGCCTCCAGCTCGGCGCGGGCCCGCTCCAGGTTGCCGGCGCAGAGCGCGAGCACGCCCAGCTCGTGGTGGAAGTACGCCTCCTCGGCGACGTCCCCGGTGAGGCGAGCGGCCTCCTGCCCGGCGCGCAGGGCCCGCTCCCAGGCGCCCCAGTGGAGCGAGGCGGCGAAGGCGGGGGCGGCGGCGCGGGCCAGGAGCACGGCGGTGGCGCGGTGTTCGGCGTCGGTGCCGGGGAGCAGCGCGGTGAGGGCGGCGAGCAGCGCGTCGGCCTCGGCGGCGGCACGCTCGGGGGTGACCGAGGGGTGTCCGGCCCACCAGGCGTAGTGCTGGGCGGCGGTGTGGACGCGGTCGGTGGCCCCCGTGTCGTACCCGTGGGCGAGGAGCTGGGTGAGGACGCCCGCGGCGAGCCGGTGGCGCGGGCCGACCGGGGTGAGCAGTCCGCAGGACCGGAGTTCGCCGAGGGCGGCGTCCGCGTGGGTGTCACCGACCAGGGCCGGCAGGTGGGCCTGGTGCGGGAGTTCGCCGCCGAGGGCGACGGCGAAGCGGAGGGTGGCCTGGGCGGAGCGGCTGAGCCGGGAGGCGAGCAGGGCGGCCGGGGCGGCGCCCTCGCCGAGGCTCGGCAGCGGTATGTCGCGCAGTTCGATGTCGGCGTCCTCGGGGGCGCCCGGGACCGCGTCCCCGGCGGGGGCGGACGCGGTGCCGTGCTGCGGCCCGAAGGCCTCTTCGAGGGCGCCGAAGGCGTCGAACTCGGCCGGTGTGACGCGGAGTCGGTCGCGCTGCCGCAGCAGGGCGCCGGCCTGGACGAAGCGGAGCGGCAGGCCCTCGGACTCGAACCAGAGGTCGCCCGCCCAGTTGGCCTCGTCGTCGGTGAGGGTCCGGCCGACGGCGCTCTCCAGGAGCTTCAGGGAGGCGGCGCGGCCGAGGCCGGCGAGGGCGACCTCCTCGACGTGGGAGTCGGCGGAGGGCGGCGGCACGTCGGGGGTGGCGGCGAGGAGGAAGGCGCATTCGGGCGCGGCGGCGAGGAGTTCGTCGAGGGCGGCGCCGCCGAATTCGAGGTCGTCGACGACGACCACGGCGCCGATGTCGCGGAGCCGGGCCAGGAGCGTGGGCCGGTCGGGCCGCTCGCCGGGGGCGTACCGGACGGCGGTGAAGAGGTCGTGGAGGAGTTCGGTGGCGGTGCGGTGGTGGCCGGAGAGGCGGACGACGCCGTCGGGGGCGAGGTCGGCGCAGTCGGCCGCGACCGCGTCGAGGAGCGCGGTGCGGCCGGAGCCGGCGGGGCCGGTCAGGCGGGCGGAGCGGCCCCGGCCGAGGATCTCGGCGAGCCGCTCACGGGTCTCCTGGCGTTCGAGGAGCGGCAGCGGAGGCGCGGCGGGGCCGGGGGGTACGGGCGGAGCGGCGGAGCGGGCGGCCTCGGCACGCTCCTCGGGGGTGCGGCGGCGGGGTTCGCGGTGCTCCTGGCCCGGTGGGCAGGGCTCGATCTCGCTGCCGTCGACGGGGTTGACCGTGAGGAGCAGGCCGCCGGAGACGATGCGGGTGACGCGGGCCCGGGCGGGCGACGCGGCGGTGCGCTCGGGGAGGGCGGGCGCGGGGCGGGCGTCCTCGGCCGCGGGGTCGTGACCGGACGCGTCCGGTCCCCGGTGTATCGGGTCCATGGTCAAAGCTCCCAAGAGCGGTGTGCGGAGCCCGCCGGGTGGGTCCGTCGATGTGTGCAGACGGCCGAACCCTAGACGGTCGCGGGGGGCCCGGGAACAGGTGGGGTGCCGCCGAGACCAAGACGTCACGGTCTTGTGAGGATTGAGCGTGACGCCTGGTTCTCACGGCGGCTTCACAGGTGGCGGCCGGTGCGGCCGCCGGCCCGGCCCGCTCACACGCGGGGCAGGGACTCCATGGCGAGGCCGCCCTCGATGGCGAGGATGCGGTGGAGCCGGGTGGCGACGAGGAGCCGCTGCATCTGGGGCGGTACGCCGCGCAGGACGAGGCGGCGGCCGCAGCGGCCGGCCCGCCGGTGGGCGCCCATGATGACGCCGAGGCCGGTCGCGTCCCAGGAGTCGAGGCCGGTCAGGTCGAGCACGAGGTCGCCGACGCCGTCGTCGACGGCCGAGTGCAGGACCGTGCGGGCGTCCGCCGCGCTGCGGACGTCGAGGCGGCCCCCGACGACCAGCTCGGCGTGGTCGCCCCTGATGTGCATATGCGCTCCCCGAGAGTGCTCCGTCTTCACAACGACTGACTGCCGTATCGGCAGATACGTTGCGCCTTGTCAGCGAACCGGTACCGAAGTTCACCCCACGGAGTGAGGCGGACTGGCGTCACGGGCTCAGTACTTGTAGAAGCCCTGCCCGCTCTTGCGGCCGATGTCACCCGCGTCCACCATCCGGCGCATCAGCTCCGGCGGCGCGAACTTCTCGTCCTGCGTCTCCGCGTAGATGTTGCCGGTGGCGTTGACGAGGATGTCGATGCCGGTGAGGTCGGCGGTCGCGAGCGGGCCCATGGCGTGGCCGAAGCCCAGCTTGCAGGCGATGTCGATGTCCTCGGCGGTGGCGACGCCCGACTCCTGGAGCTTGGCGGCCTCGACGACGAGGGCGGAGATGAGGCGGGTGGTGACGAAGCCGGCCACGTCGCGGTTGACGACGATGCACGTCTTGCCGACGGACTCGGCGAACTCACGGGCGGCGGCCAGGGTGGCGTCGCTGGTCTTGTGGCCGCGGACGAGCTCGCAGAGCTGCATCATCGGGACCGGGGAGAAGAAGTGGGTGCCCACGACCGCCTCCGGGCGCCCCGTCACCGCGGCGATCTTGGTGATCGGGATGGCGGAGGTGTTGGAGGCGAGGATCGCGCCGTCCTTGGCGATCTTGTCGAGGGAGCGGAAGATCTCGTGCTTGACCTCCAGCTTCTCGAAGACGGCCTCGACCACGACATCGGCGTCGGCGACGGCGTCCAGGTCGGTGGTGGCGGTGATCCGGCCGAGCGCGGCCTCCGCGTCGGCGGCCTCCAGCTTGCCCTTGGCGACGAACCGGTCGTACGACGCCTTGATCCCGTCGGTCCCGCGGGTGAGCGCGGCGTCGGTGACGTCACGCAGGACGACGTCCCAGCCCGCCTGGGCCGATACCTGCGCGATGCCGGACCCCATGAGTCCGGCCCCGATGACGGCGAGCTTCCTGGCCACGATCTTCCACCCCTCAACGCCTGTTCACTTCTGGCTCTCCGGCGGAGATTAGCGGTCGCGGGCCGTCATGTGACCGCTAAGTAATGCGCGTCACGCCCTCTTTGACGGACGTCACACTCGCGACAGGCCGCGGGGACCGCCGAGGGGGACGGCGGGCCTCCGCCGAGGGCGCGTCCGCCGTGACGGTGGGCACAGACACCGTCCGGCGGGCCCGGTCGTCACTACGCTGGGGCCATGGTCAATCTGACGCGCATCTACACCCGTACCGGCGACAAGGGCACCACCGCGCTGGGGGACATGAGCAGGACCGCCAAGACGGATCTGCGGATCGCGGCCTACGCCGACGCCAACGAGGCCAACGCCGTGATCGGTACGGCCGTCGCCCTGGGGCAGCTGGACGAGGAGGTCGTGAAGGTCCTGGTCCGCGTCCAGAACGACCTGTTCGACGTGGGGGCGGACCTCGCCACGCCGGTGGTGGAGAACCCGGAGTACCCGCCGCTGCGGGTGGAGCAGGGGTACGTCGACAAGCTGGAGGCGGACTGCGACCGCTTCCTGGAGGACCTGGAGAAGCTGCGCTCCTTCATCCTGCCGGGCGGCACGCCCGGGGCGGCCCTGCTGCACCAGGCGTGCACGGTGGTCCGGCGGGCCGAGCGCTCCACGTGGGCGGCCCTGGAGGTGCACGGCGAGACGATGAACCCGCTGACCGCCACGTACCTCAACCGGCTATCGGACCTGCTCTTCATCCTCGCGCGGACCGCGAACAAGGGCGTCGGGGACGTCCTGTGGGTCCCGGGCGGCGACCGCTGAGGCGTCGTTCCCCGGGGCCTTCCTCGGCCAGACGACGTAGCTGAGGGTGATCAGGCCGTGGATGCCGACCACCCGCCAGACGCCGGCGATCGAGGCCTCCAGCTTCGAGGTGTCGCCGGCGTCGCCCACGTACCAGACCGCGGCCAGCAGGAGGCCGGTGGCGACGGAGGCGGCCACCACGGAGCCGAGCCAGATCTGCCCCTCGTGGCGGGCACGCTCCATGCCGTACTGCGGCGGCTTCCGCGGCGGCGGGCCGCCGCCGAGGCGGTGGGCGGCGTGGCCGTCGAGCCACTTCACGGTCCGGTGGCCGTGGCCGACGGTGTAGCCGATGTAGATGGCGGCGAGGCCGTGGCGCCAGCTCGGCTCGGCCCCGTTCTTGAGGTCGACCGCCGTGACGAGCAGGAGCAGGACCTCCAGGAGCGGTTCGCACAGCAGCAGCGCCATGCCCAGTTTCGGCTTCCCGAGGAGGTACCGGGCGGAGAGGCCGGCGGCCAGCAGGACCCAGAAGCCCACCTCGCAGACCACGATGAGTGTGACGATCACAGCGGTTCCCCTTTCGCTCGCTCTCAGCGTCCCGCGCGGCCGGGCCGGGATCGTCGTCGGCGGTGACGAGGTGCGTCTACATCCTTCGGCGGAGGGGCGGATCGGCCCGGGTGTCGAGGCTCCGCGCACGCGCGGAGTGTTGGATGGGTACGTGACACTCCCCCGCCCCCACCGCCATGACGTGCTGATCGCCGCCGTCGGGCTTTTCGGCGGTCTGCTCCTCTGGTGGTTCGGCCTGTACGTCTCCGGCGAGCGCCTGTTCGAGCAGCGGTGGGCGGCCCTGGTGCCGCTGGCGGTGACGTCCGGGGCCGAGGCGCTGCGGCGCACCATGCCCCGGACCGCCCTGTTCGCCGGCACGCTCGCGATCGTCGCCGACCAGTTCACCAACGGCAGCCTCGCCACGGTCCTGATGTTCACGGACGTGGTGTACGCGGCGGTGGTGTACGGCCCGCCGGCCTCGGCCCGTCGCATCCCGTACACCACCGGCCTGATCACCGTGGCCCTCACGGTCGTGCTGCTGATCTGGTGGCAGAACGCGGTGGCGCTGCTGGTCGGTGTGCTCACGGGCGGCATCGCCTTCCTGCCCGCCATCACCGGCGCGATCGTCCGCAACCACCGCAACGCGGCGGAGGCGGCCCGGCTGCGCGCCGAGCAGACCGCCCTGCTCGCCGAGATGGACCGGGCCCAGGCCGTGGTGGCGGAGCGCGCCCGGATGGCGCGCGAGCTGCACGACATGGTGGCGAACCACCTCTCGGCGATCGCGATCCATTCGACGGCGGCGCTCTCCCTGGACGATCCCGGGACGACCCGGCAGGCGCTCACGGTCATCCGGGAGAACAGCGTGGCGGGCCTCGCGGAGATGCGGCGCCTCATCGGTCTGCTCCGGGAGAGCGGCGCGGACACCGAGCCGGCCGCGACGGCGACCCTCGCCGGGCTCGACGCGCTGCTGGCGCAGGCCGGGGCGAACGGCGGGCCGAGCGGGCTGAGTTTCGTCCTGGAGGACGCCCGGGAGGGGGACGGGGACCTGCCGGTGCCGGTGGAGCTGGCGGCGTACCGGATCGTGCAGGAGTCCCTGACCAACGCGCTCAAGCACGCCGCTCCGGGTGAGGTGCGGGTGGTGCTCGCCCGGGAGGACGAGGCGCTGACGGTGACGGTGACCAGCCCCTACGGCGCGCGGCCGGGGCCGAGCGCGCCCGGGTCGGGGGCCGGTCTGGTGGGGATGCGGGAGCGGGTGGCCCTGCTGGGCGGGGTCTTCGAGGCCGGTCCGGTGCCGGACGGCGAGGGGCGGAAGCGGTGGCGGGTGCGGGCCGGACTGCCGATGGACACGAACGAGGAGGAGCGGCGGTCATGACGGTGCGGGTGGTGGTGGCCGAGGACCAGAGCGCGGTACGGGCGGGTCTGGTGCTGATCCTGGGCAGCGCGCCGGACCTGGAGGTGGTCGGTGAGGCCGGGGACGGCGAGCGGGCGGTGGAGCTGGCCCGCGCGCTGCGGCCCGATCTGGTCCTGATGGACGTGCAGATGCCGCGGATGGACGGGGTGACGGCGACCCGGCACATCGTGGCGGAGGGTCTGGCCGACGTGCTGGTGCTCACCACCTTCGACCTCGACGCGTACGTGTTCGGGGCGCTGCGGGCGGGGGCGGCGGGGTTCCTGCTGAAGAACGCGGACGCCCGGGAGCTGATCGAGGCGGTACGGACGGTGGCGCGGGGCGAGGGGATGATCGCCCCGGCGGTCACCCGGCGGCTCATCGCGGAGTTCGCGGCCCCGAGCCGGCCGGCGCGGGAGGCGGCGGACCCGGAGGCGCTGGCGTCGCTGACGCCCCGGGAGCGGGAGGTGCTGTCGGCGCTCGCGGAGGGACTGGCGAACGCGGAGATCGCGGTACGGCTCGACATGGCGGAGGCGACGGTGAAGACCCATGTCAGCAAGGTGCTGAACAAGCTGGGCCTGCGGAGCCGGGTGCAGGCGGCGGTGCTGGCGCGGGAATGGGGCGTCTGAGGCGTTCTGACACACCCACCCCGACGTTGGTCTGGACCTCTTGACGATTGGTCCAGACCTTCCTACGCTCGCGGGGCGCGCGCAACTCCCGGACCACCCCCACCACGATCGTCCGCAACTTGAGGAGCACCGTTGAGCACT
>NZ_JAPSIW010000573.1 GCF_031178505.1 Streptomyces sp.
CACGGGCAAGGAGCAGAAGATGACCGTCACCGGCGGCTCCTCGCTGCCGAAGGACGAGGTCGACCGGATGCGCCAGGAGGCCGAGCAGTACGCGGAGGAGGACCACCGCCGCCGCGAGGCCGCCGAGTCCCGCAACCAGGGCGAGCAGCTCGTCTACCAGACGGAGAAGTTCCTCAAGGACAACGAGGACAAGGTCCCCGGTGACGTCAAGGCCGAGGTCGAGGCCGCGCTCGGCGAGCTGAAGGAGAAGCTCAAGGGCGAGGACACCGCCGAGATCCGCACCGCCACCGAGAAGGTCGCGGCCGTCTCGCAGAAGCTCGGCCAGGCCCTCTACGCCGACGCCCAGGCCGCCCAGGCCGCGGGTGGCGACGCGGGCCAGGCGCAGGACGACGACGTCGTCGACGCCGAGATCGTCGACGAGGACAAGCCGAAGGGTGGCCAGGCGTGACCGAGGAGACTCCGGGCTTCGAGGAGAAGCCCGACGTCCCCTCCGGCGCCACCCCTGAGGACGCCGCCGAGGCCGCCGAGTCCCCCGAGGACGCGGCGGCCCCGGCCGGGGACGCGAAGAGCGAGCAGCCGGAGGAGGCCGTCGGCCTCACCGCCGAGCTGGACCAGGCCCGTGCGGCGCTCACCGAGCGCACGGCGGACCTCCAGCGCCTCCAGGCGGAGTACCAGAACTACCGTCGCCGGGTGGAGCGGGACCGTGTCACGGTCAAGGAGATCGCCGTCGCGAGCCTCCTGACCGAGCTGCTCCCGACGCTGGACGACATCGGCCGCGCGCGGGAGCACGGCGAACTGGTCGGCGGCTTCAAGTCGGTGGCCGAGTCGCTGGAGACCGTCGTCGCCAAGATGGGCCTCCAGCAGTTCGGCAAGGAGGGCGAGCCCTTCGACCCGACGATCCACGAGGCCCTGATGCACAGCTACGCGCCGGACGTCACCGAGACGACCTGCGTGGCGATCCTGCAGCCGGGGTACCGGATCGGCGAGCGGACCATCCGGCCCGCCCGTGTCGCCGTCGCCGAGCCCCAGCCGGGCGCGGCGGGCACGGCCGGCACGTCGGGCGCCGAGGACGAGAAGAAGGCGTCCGACGAGGAGAGCGGTGCCCCCGACGAGGGGTGACGCCATGGGTGACGCCATGAGTGCCGGAGCAGTCCGGAAGGAGGGACGTCGATGAGCACGAAGGACTTCGTCGAGAAGGACTACTACAAGGTCCTCGGCGTCCCCAAGGACGCCACCGAGGCCGAGATCAAGAAGGCGTACCGGAAGCTCGCCCGCGAGAACCACCCGGACGCCAACAAGGGTGACGTCAAGGCCGAGGAGCGCTTCAAGGAGATCTCCGAGGCCAACGACATCCTCGGTGACCCCAAGAAGCGCAAGGAGTACGACGAGGCGCGCGCCCTCTTCGGGAACGGCGGCTTCCGGGCCGGCGGCCCGGGCGGCGGCTCGTTCAACTTCGACCTGGGCGACCTCTTCGGGGGCGCCCAGGGCGGCCCCGCCGGGGCCGGCGGCTTCGGCGGCGGCCTCGGGGACGTCTTCGGCGGGCTGTTCAACCGCGGCGGCCCGGGTGCCCGCACCCAGCCCCGCCGCGGCGCGGACATCGAGTCCGAGGTGACGCTCAGCTTCACCGAGGCCATCGAGGGCGCGACCGTACCGCTGCGGATGTCCAGCCAGCAGCCGTGCGCGGCGTGTTCGGGCACCGGCGACAAGAACGGCACCCCCCGGGTGTGCCCGACCTGCGTCGGCACCGGGCAGGTCTCGCGCGGCAGCGGCGGCGGTTTCTCGCTCACCGACCCGTGCGTGGACTGCAAGGGCCGCGGCCTGATCGCCGAGAACCCGTGCGAGGTCTGCAAGGGCAGCGGGCGGGCCAAGTCCTCCCGCACCATGCAGGTCCGCATCCCGGCGGGCGTGTCCGACGGCCAGAAGATCCGGCTGCGGGGCAAGGGCGCGCCGGGCGAGCGCGGCGGGCCCAACGGCGACCTGTTCGTCGTGGTGCACGTCGATGCCCACCCGGTCTTCGGCCGCAAGGACGACAACCTGACCGTCACGGTGCCGGTCTCCTTCGCGGAGGCGGCGCTCGGCGGCGAGATCAAGGTGCCGACGCTCGGCGGCCCCGCGGTCACCCTCAAGCTGCCCGCGGGCACTCCGAACGGCCGCACCATGCGCGCCCGTGGCAAGGGCGCGGTCCGCAAGGACGGCACCCGCGGCGACCTCCTCGTGACGATCGAGGTCGCGGTGCCGAAGGAGCTGGACGACAAGGCCCGTGAGGCCCTGGAGACCTACCGCGAGGCGACGGCCTCGGAGGACCCGAGGGCGGAGCTGTTCCAGGCAGCGAAGGGAGCGTGACCCGGTGGAAGGGCGCCGACGCAATCCGTACGAACTGACCGACGAGACCCCGGTGTACGTCATCTCGGTGGCGGCCCAGCTCTCGGGTCTGCACCCGCAGACCCTGCGGCAGTACGACCGCCTCGGTCTGGTCTCCCCGGACCGTACGGCGGGCCGCGGGCGGCGCTACTCGGCCCGGGACATCGAACTGCTCCGCCAGGTGCAGCAGTTGTCGCAGGACGAGGGCATCAATCTGGCCGGAATCAAGCGCATCATCGAGCTGGAGAACCAGGTCGCGGCGCTGCAGAACCGGGTCGCGGAGCTGACCGCCGCGGTCGAGGGCGCGGCGGCGGCGATGCGGCAGCGCGAGGCGCAGGTCCACGCCTCGTACCGGCGGGATCTGGTGCCCTATCAGGACGTGCAGCAGGCGAGCGCGCTGGTGGTCTGGCGGCCCAAGCGCGGCGACTGACCTCGCCCGCCGCCGGTTGGACGAGAGGCCCCTCCACGGGTGTGGAGGGGCCTCTCGCCGTCGCGGGGGCGGGGGACGGGCGGGGTCAGGGGATCAGCTCGGAGACGATGTCGCCGACGGTCTCGAACCAGGGCGCGGCCCCGGTGCCGAAGGCGGCGGCCAGGGCGGTGCCGACGGCGATGTCCCGGGGCGTCGCGCCGTCCTCCCAGGTGTCGATGACCCGCCCGTCCCCGGAGCAGATCAGGCTGCCGGTCCGCCGCCCGTCGCGGGTCAGTCGGCTGGAGTCGTAGGAGGTCGGTACGAGCCGGTAGCGGCTGCCGCCGGTTCGCACGTCCACCCGGTAGGAGCGCCGCAGCAGCCGCCCACGGGCCGGCCGGACGGCGGCGGGCTCCCCGTCCACGGTGAGCCGCAGCAGGGCGGCCTTGCGGGTGCCGATGGGCGTGTGGGCGTCGGGATCGGTCCCGGGCGCGCGCACCAGCTCCACGGTGGGCAGCCCGTGCCCGGAGACCCGGAGGGTGCCGGCGGGGCCGTCGAGGTCGATCTGTACGTACATGGGGTGAGGGATCCAGGGGTTCGGGCGTCCCGGGCACGGTGTCCGGGGGTCAGGCGTCCTGGTCGAGGATGCCGGAGCGGGCGATGAGGTAGCCGAGCTGGGCGCGGCTTCCGCTGCCGAGGGCCGCGGCGAGTTTGGCGATGTGCGCGCGGCAGGTCCGGACGTTCATGCCGAGCCGGCGGGCGATGGCCTCGTCGACGTGGCCTTCGACGAGGAGGCGGGCGATGGAGCGCTGCACGCCGCTGATGTCGTCGGTCTTGATGTCGTAGGGGATCTCCTCGCGGATCGGCACGGCCAGCTGCCAGAACTGGTCGAAGACGCCGCCGAGGTAGGCGACGAGGCCGGGGTGGCGGAGTTCCAGGGCGACCTGGCGGTCACTGCGGGCCGGGATGAAGGCCACCTCGCGGTCCACGATGATGAGCCGGTCGATGATCTGCTCCAGCGTGCGGACCTGGACCTCGGGGCCGACGTGTTCCAGGTAGGCCAGGGTGAGTTCGGTGTGACGCGCGGTGTGCTGGTAGAGCGTGCGCATGTCGATGCCGCGGCCGAGGAGCGGGGAGACGCGCTGGAGTGCCTCGCTCAGGGCGTGGGCGGGGCGGCCGCCACCGGGCTGGACGGTGAGGAGTTCCTTGCGGCAGTTGGCGACGACCCGGTCGAGGGTGGTGTTGATCCGGTCGATGCCTTCGAGCACGGTGATGGCATGGGTGTTCGCCGAGTCGAGGGCACTGATGGCCATGAACGGCTCGAACGCGTCGGAGAGGGCGACCGTGAGCCGCCGGCGTTCGAGGATCTCGCGCTCGATGGGCTGCAGAAGCTGTGCCAGCGCGGCGGAGGGCGGAACCGGTCGGAGCCACTGGGCGTCGTCCGGGTCGGGGTGGAGCAGGGAGAGGTCGAGGAGGCAGGGCGCCGCGACCGCTTCTGACCGGGGTATTCGTCCGGTCCGGAGGGCGGACGCGTACAGCTCGGAGCCCGCCTCGCACAACTCCGCATGCGAATGAGGGTGACCGGTTTCGTCCGCTTGTTTCCGCATATGTACACCCCCAGGCTCCTGCATCTCAGGAACATGATGCCTGGGTTTGGTGGTGCAGGCGCAGAGAGTAAGTCATCGTCTTGTCTCGCGGGGGTCGGAAAGAGACGTTGTGAGAGACGTTGTCTTCAAGTGAGGTTGTTCGGTGATGATGAAGAAGCTCATAAGCGCAGTGGCCGGAGTCGCCTTCATCGCGGCTGCCGCAGTGGGCGTGGTGGGGGGAACGCAGGACCCCGGCTGGAACTCGG
>NZ_JAPSIW010000574.1 GCF_031178505.1 Streptomyces sp.
CCGCCCGGACGGCGGCCCGTGGAGGCCGTGTCAGCCCCGGGTCCAGTCGAGGAGCCGGTCAGCCGGCCAGGTGGTGATCACGCGCTCGGCGGGCACACCGCACTCCTCCGCGCGGGCGCAGCCGAGGATCTGCCAGGCCAGCTGGCCGGGCGCGTGGGCGTCGGTGTCCACGGCGAAGTGCACCCCCGCCTCCACGGCCAGCCGCAGCAGCCGGCGCGGCGGGTCCAGCCGCTCCGGGCGGCTGTTGATCTCCACCGCCGTGCCCGACTCGGCGCAGGCCGCGAAGACCCGCTCCGCGTCGAACTCCGACTCGGGGCGCAGCCGTCCGCCGGCCACCAGCCGCCCCGTGCAGTGACCGAGCACGTCGAGCAGCGGATTGCGCACCGCGCGTTCCATCCGGCGGGTCATCGACCGCGCGTCCATCCGCAGCTTCGAGTGCACCGAGCCGACCACCACGTCCAGCCGGTCGAGCAGCTCCGGCTCCTGGTCGAGGGAGCCGTCGTCCAGGATGTCGACCTCGATGCCGGTGAGCAGCCGGAACGGCGCCCACTCCTCGTTCAGCCGCTCCACGACGTCCAGTTGCTCCCGCAGCCGGTCCGGCGAAAGGCCCCGGGCCACCGTCAGCCGCGGCGAATGATCGGTGAGCACCGCCCACTCGTGCCCGAGGCCCGCCGCCGTACGCCCCATCGCCTCGATCGTCGCCCCACCGTCCGACCAGTCCGAATGCAGGTGACAGTCCCCGCGCTGCGCCGCCCGCAGCGCCTCGCCGGTCTCCGGCCGCTCACCGGTGCCCAGCGACTCCTCCAACTCGGCCTCCAGCCGGGCCAGATACTCCGGTACGCGGCCCTCCAGCGCCTCGCGCACCACCGCCGCCGTCTTCGGGCCGATGCCCTTCACCGACTCCAGCGTGCCCGCCCGCGCGCGCCGCGCGGCCTCTCCCTCCGGCAGGACGGCGAGCGCCGCCGCGGCCGTACGGAAGGCGCGCGCCCGGTAACCCGGCGCGCCACCGCGCTCCAGCAGGAACGCGATCCGGTTCAGAGCGGCCACGGGGTCCACGGCGACTCACTCCCGTCCCGGTACGGACACGTCGGCCACGACCGCCGCGGGCGGCCCGATCTCGCACCAGACGGCCTTGCCCTCGCCGCGCGGCTCCACCCCCCAGCGGGAGGCCAGCGCGTCGAGCAGCATCAGGCCCCGCCCGGAGGTCGCCGCCTCGCCCGGGGTGCGCCTCCGGGGCCACGCGCTCGACCGGTCCTGCACCGACAGGCGGACCCGCCGCACCGGCTCGGGCAGCACCTCCAGGGTGAGGACCGCGCCGCCCTCGGTGTGCAGCAGCACGTTCACCAGCAGCTCCCCGGTCAACAGCTCGGCGTCGTCGGCCAGTTCCGGCATCCCCCAGTCGCGCAGCGCCTGGCCGACCGCCGACCGCGCGTCCGAGAGCCCCGCGGGGTCGGCCTGATGGATGTACTGGTGGATGCGCGGCGCCCGCGGGGTGCCCGGGTCCGGGCTGCGCCGCAGCACCAGCAGGGCCACGTCGTCGCCCGCGCCCCACCGCTCCCACAGTCGGTCCGAGAGGTGGTCGGCGAGCGCCTCGGCCTGCGGCGGCCCGCTGCTCACGGCCTCCGACAGGGCGGCGAGCCCCGCCGCGATGTCCGTACCCGGCTGCTCGACGAGCCCGTCCGTACAGAGCACCAGGGTCTCCCCGGGCACGAGGTCGAGCCGGGTCTCCGGGAACTCCTCGTCCCCGAAGTACGTCGCGAGGCCGAGCGGCAGCCCGCCGCGCAGCTTGGGCTGCCCCACCCGGCCGTCCGTGTGGCGGATCAGCGGTCCCAGGTGCCCCGCACGCACCGCCCGTACGGTCCCGCTCGCCAGATCCACCTGCGCGTAGGTGCAGGTCGCGAAACGGTTGGTGTCCAGCTCCGCGAGGAACCGGGAGGCCCGCGCCAGCACCGTCGAAGGGGCGTGCCCCTCGCCCGCGTACGCCCGCAGCGCGATCCGCAGCTGGCCCATGATGGCGGCGGCGTGCGTGTCGTGCCCCTGCACGTCCCCGACGACGATCCCGACGCGGCTGCGGGGCAGCGAGATGACGTCGTACCAGTCGCCGCCGACCTGCCGTCCGCTCCACGCGGCGTGGTACCGCACGGCGATCTCGCCGCCCGTGATCTCCGGGATGCGCCGCGGCAGCATCGTCTCCTGAAGGCCCGTGGCGAGCTCCCGCTCCTCGTCGAAGAGGATCGCCCGCTGGAGCGACTGCGCGACGATCGCCGCGAGCCCGAGGGCGAGGATCCGCTCGTCGGCGGTGAACTCGCTGCGCCCCCGGTAGAACAGGGCCATGCCCCCCAGCGAGCGGGCCTGCGCCACCAGCGGCAGATAGCAGGCGGAGCGGAACTTCAGCCGCTCGATGTACGGGGCCAGTTCCGGGAAGTCCTGGCCGAGGGACGGGAAGGACGACACGAAGCGGGGCCGCCCGCTCAGCACCGTCTCGGCGAGCGGCAGCCCCCGGTCCAGGCGGCGGGTGCGGAAGACGTTCAGGGCGTCGAGCGAATCACCGCTGAGCGCGATCACGTTCAGCGAGCCGTTCTCCACCAGCCCGAGCGCCAGCCCGTCGGCGCCGAGCCGCGCCAGACCCCCGGGACCGGTCAGGGCGGCCGTCACGTCGTCCACGGTCACCGCCCGCGACAGCGCCTGCGTGGTCCGCTCCACGATGCTCGTCTGGTGTTCGCGCCGCCGCTCCAGCTCCTGCACGAAGGCCGAGTGCGTCACCTCGGCGGTGGTGTCCCGGACGATGCCGACGACCCGCCGCGCGCGCCCGTCCGGCGACCGCAGGATCCGGGCCTGCACGTGCGTCCAATGGGGTGTCCCGTCGTCCTGCGGGATCGGGAAGTGCGCGGTGTACGAGGAGGAACCCCCCGTCAGGGCCGTACGCACCACCGCGTCCAGCCGGACCCGCTCCTCCGGCGCCAGCCGGGCGACGAGGGTCACGGGCCGGCCGTCGAAGGCGTCCGGGCCCAGCCCGAAGACCAGCAGCCCGGACTCGTCGACGTCGATGGTGCCCGAGTCGAGATCCCAGTCGAAGCTGCCGGTCCGGTTCATGGCGAGCCACTCGGTGGGCCCGATCTCGCCCCCGTGAGTACGCCGGTCGTCTTCGGTCATCCTCCTCATTGTCGAACCGGCACCCCTCCCACGCCATGGCGACGACACGGCGTGGCGCCGTTCGTGTCGATTCCGTGTCCGGCGGCGGTACGGGTGGGGGGCGGTGTACGGGAGGTGACGGGGCGCGGCGGGGCGCCGGGCACCCTTCGTGCCCGGGGAGCGCCGCTCACCGCCCCGCGGAGGGGGCGCCCGGTGCGGACTCCGGCCCCGGGGCAGAATGGGCCGGTGCAGCCCTCCCGCCCCCTCCCGTACCGCGTCCTCGGACCCGGCCAGGCCCTCCGTACCGACGGCGCGGAGGCCACCCTCAGCGGCGCGCGGCTCCGGGCGCTGCTCGCCGCCCTCGCCGCCGCGGGCGGTCGGGCGGTCGGTCCCGGGACGCTCGTCGCACAGGTGTGGGGCGAGGACGACGACGCCGGGATCCGGGACCGCGTTCCGGCGCTCCAGGCCCTCGTCGGCCGCCTCCGCCGCGCACTCGGCCACGGCGCCGTCGCCTCCGGGCCCGGCGGTTACCGGCTGGTCGCGGAGCCCGGGGACATCGACCTGCACCGGTTCGAGGACCTCGCCGCAGAAGGGGCGGCCGCCCTCGCGGGCGGCGACCCGGAAGGGGCCGCCGCGCTCCTGGACGAGGCCCTCGGCCTGTGGCGGGGACCCGCCCTCGCCGACCTCCCCGGCCGGGACACCGACCCCCTCGCCGTACGCCTCGACCAGCGGCACACGCAGGCGCGGCGCGACCGGCTCGCCGCCGACCTGGCCCGGGGCCGGGCCGCCGGCGTCCTGGCCCCGCTCGCCGCCCTCTGCGCGGCCCACCCGCTGGACGAGCCCCTCCACGCCCTGCGGATCCGGGCCCTGCGCGCCGCCGGACGGCCCGCCGAGGCCCTCGCCGCGTACGAGGAGGTGCGCACCACCCTCGCGGACCGGCTCGGTACGGACCCCGGCCCCGAACTCCGCGCCCTGCACGGCGAACTCCTCGCGGGCACGCCCGGTCCCGCCGCCGGCGAACCCCATGTGGCGGCTCCCCGTTCCCTGCCCGCGCGGCTGACCTCCTTCATCGGCCGGGACGGGGAACTCACCGCGCTCACCGCCCTCTTGCGGGACCACCGCCTGGTCACCCTCACGGGCCCCGGCGGGGTCGGCAAGACCCGGCTCGCGCTGGAGGCCGCCGACACGTGCGCAGGGCCGGTGCACCTCGCCGAGCTCGCCTCCGTCCGCGAGGAGTCCGCCGTCGCCGACGCCGTGCTCACCGCCCTCGGGGGCCGGGAGACGCAACTGTGGAACCGGCCGCCCGTCCCCGAGTCCGGGCCCAAGGGCGGTCTCGCGCGGCTCGTGGAGCACTGCGCGGGACGCCGGATGCTTCTTCTGCTGGACAACTGTGAGCACCTGCTGGGGCCGGTGGCCGGCCTGGCCGAGGAACTGCTCGCCCGGTGTCCGGGGGTGCGGGT
>NZ_JAPSIW010000575.1 GCF_031178505.1 Streptomyces sp.
CGGGCCCGCGCGGCTCCAGCGCCGACCTGGCCACCCTCGTCTCAGGCATCGGGAGCCTCACCGTCGGCGCCGCCCGGCTGATGGACGGCGGCGGCGTCAAGCAGACCATGGTGGCGATGGAGGAGGGCAGCGTCTTCGTCATGTCGATCAGCGACGGCTCGCTGCTCGGCGTCCACGCCGAACCCGACTGCGACATGAGCGTCGTGGCCTACCACATGGCCCTCTTCGTGGGCCGCGCCGGCCATGTCCTCACCCCCGAGGTCCGCAGCGAACTGCGCAAGTCGATGGAGGGGAACCGGTGACGTCGCTGTCCTCGGGGTTCCACCCCCACAGGCTGCCGGTACGGGGGGAGGGGCGCCGCCCCGCCCGCGTGCGCCCCTACTCGCTGACCGGCGGCCGCACCCGCTTCGGCCACGTGCTGCTCGTGGAGACCTTCGTGGCCGCGCTGGAAGCGCCGGCCCCCCGCAAGGTCCTGACGGACGGCGGGCCGGGGGCCCGAGGGCTGATGCCCGAGATGCGGGCCATCGTCGAGATCTGCCGCCGGATGCGGACCGTCGCGGAGATCTCGGCACTTCTGAAGATGCCGTTGGGGGTCGTCCGGGTGCTGCTCAGCGACCTGGCCGACCAGGGAAAGATCCGTGTGTACGGGACCGGTCACGGCACCGGCCAGCCCGACCGCGCGCTCCTCGAAAGGGTGCTGAGTGGACTCCGTCGTCTCTGACGCCACCGCCGTCGTACCGGCGGACACCGCCGTCGTCCCCGAGCCCGCGGCGGTCACCGCCACCGTCCCCGCCCAGCCGCGGGCCGGGGACCCCCTGGCCGACCCCGACCCCGACCCCGGCCCCGTCGCCGACAGCGAGGAGGGCGCCCAGGACTGGCAGCTGGACCACAGCCGCGCCCCCATCGCCACGAAGATCGTGGTCGCGGGCGGCTTCGGCGTCGGCAAGACCACCTTCGTCCGCGCGGTCTCGGAGATCACCCCGCTCCAGACCGAGGCCCTGATGACCCGGGCCAGCGAGGACACCGACGACCTCACGGCCACGCCCGACAAGCTGACCACGACCGTGGCGATGGACTTCGGCCGGATCACGCTCGACAACGACCTCGTCCTGTACGTGTTCGGCACGCCCGGCCAGCAGCGCTTCTGGTTCATGTGGGACGACCTGGTGCGCGGGGCGATCGGCGCGATCGTGCTCGCCGACACCCGCCGGCTCACCGACTGCTTCCCGGCCCTCGACTACTTCGAGAGCTGCGGGCTCCCGTACATCGTGGCCGTCAACCACTTCGAGGGCACCGAGCGGTTCGAGGTGGAGGACGTACGGGAGGCCCTGACGGTGCCCCCGCACGTCCCCGTGGTGATCATGGACGCGCGCAAGCGCTACAGCGTCGTGGAGACCCTGCTCGCCATGGTCGCCCACGCGCTCGAAGCCACCCCCGAATAGCCCTCCCCGTCACGTCACGCCAGGAGCACCACCCATGCGGAAGATACTCATAGTCGGGGCCGGACAGTCCGGTCTTCAGCTCGCCCTCGGCCTCCAGTCGCAGGGCTACGAGGTCACCCTCATGTCGAACCGGACGGCGGACGAGATCCGCTCCGGCCGGGTCATGTCCACCCAGTGCATGTTCCACACCGCCCTCCAGCACGAGCGCGACCTCGGCCTCAACTTCTGGGAGTCGCAGGCCCCGAGGATCGAGGGCCTCGGCGTCTCCGTCGCCGCCCCCGACGGCGGCCGCGCGATCGACTGGGTCGGCAAGCTCGACGGCTACGCCCAGTCCGTCGACCAGCGCGTGAAGATGGCCGGCTGGATGGAGACCTTCGCCCAGCGCGGCGGCCAGCTCGTCATCCACGGCGCCGCCGTCGGCGACCTCGACTTCTTCGCCCGCCGCTACGACCTGGTGCTCGTCGCCGCCGGCAAGGGCGAGCTGGTCTCCATGTTCGGCCGGGACGCCTCCCGCTCCCCGTACAGCGAACCGCAGCGCGCCCTCGCCGTCGCCTACGTCCACGGCCTCGGCCCGCGCCCCGAGCACCCCGACTTCGACGCGGTGCGCTGCAACGTCGTCCCCGGCGTCGGCGAACTCTTCGTCATGCCGACCCTCACCACCGGCGGTCGCGCCGACATCCTCTTCTGGGAGGGTGTGCCCGGCGGCCCGCTCGACGTCTTCCAGGGCGTCAAGGACCCCTCGGAGCACCTGGCGCTGACGCTGGAGCTGATGGAGCGGTTCACCCCCTGGGAGTACGCGCGCGCCACCAAGGTCGAACTCACCGACGCGGGCGGCACCCTCGCCGGCCGGTACGCGCCGACCGTCCGCAACCCCGTCGGCCGGCTGCCCGGAGGCGGCCTGGTCCTCGGCGTCGCCGACGTGGTCGTCGCCAACGACCCCATCACCGGCCAGGGCTCCAACTCGGCCTCCAAGTGCGCCGCCGCCTATCTGGCCGCCATCGTGGAGCACGGCGACCGCCCCTTCGACGAAGAGTGGATGCGGGCCACCTTCGACCGCTACTGGCAGACGGCCCAGCACGTCACGAAGTGGACCAACGCCATGCTCGCCCCGCCGCCGGAGCACGTCCTGAACCTCCTCGGCGCGGCGGGACAGCTCCAGCCGGCCGCCGACCGCTTCGCCAACGGCTTCAACGACCCGGCGGACTTCGAGAACTTCTTCTACGACCCCGAGAGGACGAACGCCTACCTGGCGTCGCTCACCGGCGCCTGAGACAGCGCCTCCCCGCCGCGAAAACCGGTCGAGAACGGGGAGGCGGTCCGGGGATCATGGGGGCATGCCCCTCGACGAGACCCTGGCCCGGGTGGACACCGACCTGGCCGCCGGCCGCGTGCCCCTGGCACGGCAGCGCCTGCGCGGCCTCGTCGGGTCGTACCCGTGGGACCTGACGCTGCGCCGCCGGCTCGCCGCGGTGTACCGGCTGTACGGGGACGCGGCCGAGGCCGGGCGCTGGATGTACCTCGAGGAGGACCGCGACCCGGAGGAGACCGCCGCCTTCGAGCGGCGGTACGTCTCCGCACGGTGGCGCATGAAGGCCCTCGCCTGGCGGGGCCCGGAGGCGCTCGCGGCCACCCCCTTCGCGGCGGAGCGGCTCGCCGAGGTCCGGGAGGCCTGCGCGGCCGAGGTGGGGCGACCGGTGGACTGGGACGAGCCGGTCCCGTTCGACGGCGACGGACCGGTGGACGAGGGCGGCAGGGCCGGCTGCGTCGTGGTGACCGTCGGGGCGTTCCTCGGCGGCACCGTGATGGCGGGCATCTGGCTGAAGGGCCTCCTCTCCCTCTTCGAGTGAGCCCCGGGCGGAGCGGCTCCCCGCTCAGGCCGTCGCGTCGTACCCCTCGTCCGCGCCGTCCCGCGCGCCCGCCGGAAGCCGTGGCGGTACGTAGGAGGGCAGCGCCGTCCCGTCCGGGTCGGGGCGTACGGCGCCGAGGAGCGGGTTCGCGGCGACGGGGGATACCTTCACCCGGCCGCCGGGCCGCGGCGCGTGCACCACCAGTCCCTCGCCCAGGTAGAGGGCGACATGGGTGGCGCCGGGGAAGTAGACCACGAGATCGCCCGGGCGAAGCTCGGCCAGCGGGACCCGGGGCAGCCGCGCCCACTGCTCCTGGCTGGTGCGCGGGATGTCCCGGCCGGCCGCCGCCCAGGCCTGCCGCGTCAGCCCCGAGCAGTCGTACGCGTCCGGGCCCTCCGCCCCCCACGCGTACGGGGTGCCGATCCGGTCCACCGCGAAGCGGAGGGCCGCCGCGCCCGCCCGGGACGGGGTGCGGACGCCGTCGAGGACCCCCGAGTCCAGCAGGGTGCGCTGGGCGCCCGCCGTCTGCGCCCGCTCCAGCTCGGTCAGCCGGGTCAGCTGTGCGGGGGAGAGCGAGGCGAGCAGCCGCTCGACCTCCCGGAGCCGGGCCATGACCTGCGCGTGCTCGGTCCGCTGCCGCGCGGTGAGCTCCCGCTGTCGTTCCAGCGCCTTGGCGGAGGCGGCGGCGAGCGTGCCGGCCCGCCGTTCGGCGTCGCGCAGCCGGCTGACCGTCGTGGCCCGGTCACGGGCGGCGCGCGCCATCAGATGGCCCTGGTCCAGGGCGGCCCGGGGGTCGGGGGCGAGGAGGAGCCGCAGGGCCGGGGAGAGGGCGGACCGGCCCTGGTACTGCTCCCGCGCGAGCCGCCCGGCCTCGTCCCGCGCACGGGCGAGGGCCTCACGGGTGGCGGTGAGTCCGGCCGTGACCTTCTTGGTGTCGGCGGTCTGCAGCTTCAGCGCCTCCGCCGTGGCGTTGTACCGCTCGGTGGCCTCCTCGGCCTGCCGGTAGAGCGTCCGGAGCCGGGTCAGGAGCGTGGCGACGGAGTCACCCCCGGAGGGCGGGAGCGCGGCGGCGTCGTCGTCCCCGGCGGGCGGTTCGGCGGGGGAGGAGGGCTCCCCGGGGGCCGGCTCTGCGCCGGGCGGTGCCGCCGGGGGCGGTTCGCCGGGTGCGGGCTCGTCGGAGGGCGGCGGCTCGGCGGGGGCGGGCGCCTGTGCGGGACGTCCCTCGCCGGGGGCGGGCTTCCGTGCGGGCGGTCCGCCGGGGGCGCGCTCACCGGCAGCCGGTGCCGTCGCGGGCGGTGCCGTG
>NZ_JAPSIW010000576.1 GCF_031178505.1 Streptomyces sp.
TTCGGCTTCATCGAGCAGGACGGTGGCGGCCCTGACGTGTTCGCCCACTACTCGAACATCGCCGCCCAGGGCTTCCGCGAGCTGCAGGAGGGCCAGAAGGTGAACTTCGACATCGCGCAGGGCCAGAAGGGCCCGACGGCCGAGAACATCGTTCCCGCCTGACGCTGACGCGCACGACGTAGCTGGGGCCCGCATCCTTCGGGGTGCGGGCCTCAGCTGCATGCGTTTTCCGCGGGGATTTCGCGGAAACGATTCTCGGTGGCATAACTCGTACGCCGGCGCCCGGTGATCCATCATCCGGCGGCCCGCGCTCCGTGCCCCATTCGGCTCCGTCCAGTAATTCCCCACGCACCGCTTTTCTTTTTTCTGCGGGGATTCCTTGATGCGCGCCGCACCAAGGAGGTTCCGCATGAACAGCACACAGACCCCAGGCTCGCTCCCCGCCGTCGCGGCGTTCGCCGATCTCGCCCTGCCCGAACGGATGCGGGCGGCGCTCGCCGCCGAAGGCGTGACCGTGCCCTTCCCGATCCAGGGCGCGACCCTGCCGAACTCCCTCGCGGGCCGGGACGTCCTGGGCCGCGGCCGGACCGGTTCCGGCAAGACGCTCGCGTACGGGCTCGCGCTGCTGGCCCGCACCGCCGGGCGGCGCGCCGATCCCCGGCGACCGCTCGCGCTGGTCCTCGTCCCCACCCGGGAGCTGGCCCAGCAGGTGACCGACGCCCTCGCCCCGTACGCCCGCGCCGTCCAGCTGCGCACCCTCACCGTCGTCGGCGGGCTGCCGATCGCCCGGCAGGCGTACGCCCTCCGGAGCGGCGCCGAGGTCGTCGTCGCCACGCCGGGACGGCTCAGGGATCTCGTCGAGCGCGGCGACTGCCGGCTGGACCGGGTCGCCGTCACCGTCCTGGACGAGGCCGACCAGATGGCCGACCTGGGCTTCACCCCCCAGGTGACCGAGCTGCTCGACCTGGTGCCGGCCGACGGGCAGCGGATGATGTTCTCCGCCACCCTCGACCACACCGTCGACCAGCTGGTCCGCCGCTATCTGACCGACCCCGTCGTCCACACCGTGGACACCCCGGCCGGGGACGACGCGGCGCTTGAACACCACCTGCTGTACGTCCACGCCGACGACAAGCACGCCACCACGGCGGAGATCGCCGCCCGCGAGGGCCGCGTGATCATGTTCCTGGAGACGCAGCACGCCGCCGACCGGCTCGCCGAGGCGCTGCTCGCCTGCGGCGTACGGGCGGCCGCGCTGCACGGCGGCAAGTCGCAGGCCGAGCGCACCCGTACCCTGGCCGGATTCCGCTCCGGGGACGTCACCGCGCTGGTCGCGACGAACGTGGCCGCCCGCGGCATCCACGTCGACAGCCTCGACCTCGTGGTCAACGTCGACCCGCCCAGCGATCCCAAGGACTACCTGCACCGCAGCGGCCGCACCGCCCGTGCCGGGGAGTCCGGGAGCGTCGTCACCCTCGTCACCCCGAACCAGCGCCGCGGCATGTCCCGCCTCCTGACGAAGGCGAGCATCCACCCGCAGATCACGCGGGTCCGCCCCGGCGAGCCCGAACTGAACCGCATCACCGGCGCGCGGCCCCCGACGGGCATTCCCGTCCGCGTCGCGGCCCCGCGCCCGTCCACCCGCCGCAGGAGGCCCATGTGACATCCGCCGGGACACAGCCCCGCCCGCCGAGCAGCACCCCCGCGGACGCGACCGCCGTCCGCACCGTCTCCGAGGCCGAGCCTCAGGTCTGGGACGACATGACCGTCGAAGTGGCCCTCTCGGTCATGGCGAGCGCCCGCGCCGGGCACCTGATCATCCGCGACGGCGACGGCCGCCGCACCGGTCTCGTCACCCGCGCCCAGCTCGCCGCCTTCCGCGCCACCGCGGCCTACACGGACCGGGTACGGCTCCGCGACCTCCTCGGCCGGCGCCTGCGCGCCGCCGCCGTCAGGACGTCGTGACCCCGCTCCGCCCCCGCCCTCTTTCCCTCGCACCCTTCGCTCACGGCACCTTGGAGGTCCCATGCGCTGCGTCATCGCCCGTTATCCGTTCGAACTGACGAAGAACGGCGTGCTGGACACGATGAAGGACGTGAAGCCCGAACCGGTCACCGCCGGCGCGTACGTCACCATCGGACGCCGCCGCTACCCGGCCAAGCAGGTGGGGCGGGTCATCACCCGCCAGGACCCGCGCGACTTCACCGCCCGTGAGGTCGTCCAGGCCATGACCCGGCTCGGTTTCACGTGCAACACCGTCGACGAGGCGCCGCCCGTGGTCTCCGCCGGCCCGGTCGAGCGGGCCTCCGCCCTGCTCGGCAGCGCCTCCGGCGGTCTGACGGCCGCCTGAGCCCCGAGGGAACCGTACGAGGAGGGCCCGACCGCACATGCCGGTCGGGCCCTCCTCGTACACGGTCCCGGTCAGTGGTCGGAGTAGCTGACGTCCCCCACCGTCCAGGCGCTCACATCGGCGATCGGCACCCGGTACATCCCGCCGGTCTCCGGGATGGCCATGGTGCCCTGGATGATCCGGGCGACGTGGAAGTGCAGATGCGTCGGCGGCCCGGCCTGCGCGGGCGGCTTCGCGAAGACATCGGCGAACTCGCCCAGGTTCGCGGAGTCCGTCAGCACCTCCGTCACCCGCTGGCGCCAGACCGCTTCGGGAGCCAAGCGGCCGGTGAGGACGGCCCCGCCGGTGACCACGGTCAGGGACATCTGATTGCTCTGCCCGGATTCCACCTTGGCGGCGATGTCAACGAGCAATTCGTCAAGCTTCGACATGAGATCGACTCTAGCCGCCGTCCATCCGGCCGTCACGGCCGCGGGCCCCCGGTGACCGGGAACGGCGCCCCCCTCGTGTGCGCGCCGGGCCGCCCCCGTGACGGCACTATGGTTTCAGGGGACGGGGCGTGACGGACACGGCAGAGGTGAGAATGACAGCGGACGATCCGATCGGCCGGCTCGAGGACGACGACTATCCCGCGTACACGATGGGGCGGGCCGCCGAGATGCTCGGCACCACCCCCGGGTTCCTCCGCGCCATCGGCGAGGCCCGCCTGATCACCCCGCTGCGCTCCGAGGGAGGTCACCGGCGCTACTCCCGCTACCAGCTGCGCATCGCCGCACGCGCCCGCGAACTCGTCGACCAGGGCACCCCCATCGAGGCCGCCTGCCGCATCATCATCCTGGAGGACCAGCTCGAGGAGGCGCAGCGCATCAACGCCGAGTACCGTCGCGCGGCGGCCGAACAGCGGCCCGCGGGCGGTGAGTCCCCGACCGGGGGGTCTCCCTCCGCCGGACCGCCGGTCACCGGCTGAGCCCCGGCCTCCTCACGTCCCGTAGAACCCGGCCAGGGCCCGCACCGCGGTCGTCATGGCCGTCCGGAGCGCCGGTGGGCCGAGGACCTCGACGTCCGGGCCCAGGCGGAGGAGTTCGCCGCAGGCGTGGTCCGTGCTCTCGACCGGGATGACCGCCTCCACCAAGCCGTCGTCGCCGGCGGGGGTCGCGGTCGTCTCGACCGCGCGGACCACCTCCGGAGGGAGGTTGTCGGGGAGACGGCGGCGCCCCCGCGGGGAGAGGCGGACGGTGGCGGTGCCGGTGAAGCGCCGGGACGAGAAGTCGGCGAGGTAGGCCGTCCAGTACGCGGCGAGGTCGAAGTCCCGGGGGCGGGTGAAGAGGGCGCCGGCCGGGTCCGGTACGGCGTCGAGGAGCTGCGTCACGCGGTACGTGGCCGGGCCTCTGCCCGGGTCGGCGCCGGCCGTCGCCGCCACCAGGTACCAGGAGCCGGACTTGAGGACCAGACCGTACGGGTGGAGGCGGCGGCTCACCTCCTGCGGGGCGCGCCAGCGGCGGTAGCGCACGTCCAGCGGGCGGCGGGCGAGCACCGCGTCGACGAGGAGGGGAAGGTACGGGGCCGGCTCGGGGTCCCGGTACCAGCCGGGCGCGTCCAGGTGGAAGACCGCCGCGGCCCGCGCCGCCTCCTCGCGCGGGCCGTCCGGCAGCGCGGCGAGGAGCTTCAGCCGGGCCGCCGCCGTCTCCTCGGCGAGGCCGAGTTCGGCGGCGGGTCCGGGCAGGCCCGCGAAGAGGAGGGCCCGCGCCTCGCCCCCGGTCATGCCGGTGAGGCGGGTGCGGTAGCCGTCGAGGAGGCGGTAGCCGCCCCCACGGCCGGGCTCCGCGCAGACCGGGACGCCCGCCGCCTGGAGGCGGGCCAGGTCCCGGTAGGCGGTGCGGACCGACACCTCCAGCTCCTCGGCGACCGCCCGGGCGGACACCCGGCCCCGTGCTTGCAGCAACAGCAGGACCGACAGCAGGCGGGTGGCAGACATGCGCGCATTCTCCTCGGAAACCCTGACAGCGTCTGGCACACGGTGGTCCTACCGTCGGCCGTACGCACCCGCTGATGCCACGAGTCCCAGGAGCCCCGCCGTGCCGTCCTCCCCCGGTCCCGTCCCGCCGCCCGCAGTGATCGAACTGCGCCGTTACACGCTGCGTCCCGGCCGGCGCGAGGAACTGATCGAGCTGTTCGACCGGGAGTTCACCGAGACGCAGGAGGCGGTGGGGATGAGCGTCCTCGGGCAGTTCCGGGACC
>NZ_JAPSIW010000577.1 GCF_031178505.1 Streptomyces sp.
ACCGGACCGCCACCGGCGCGGGCGCCCAGCTCGAGATCTCCACCGCCCTGCGCCGGGCCATGTTCGGCGACTTCAGCGGGGCCCCGGCCCGCCGCCGTACGGCCGGCTCGGGCACCGAACCCGCCCATTTCTGGAACGCCTTCGTCGGCGCCGTGCGCGAGGCCGTCGACCGTCATGAGCGGGGCCTGGCCGCCTGAGCAGAGGCCGTGGGGCCCCGGCGCGGGGATCCCACGGCCCGGCCGGGGCAGGTCAGCACGGTGCCCCGGTGGCCGCATCCGGCCACCACTGGCCCGGAGGCCCCGGGCGCGCATACTGGGAGCCATGCACGTCGTCGCCCTCATGACCCCGCCCCCGCTCGCCGGCGTCCCGGCGGTGCCGGCCCTCGTCGACCAGGGCGGCACTCCGGCCCGGCCGGCGCGGACCTCGGTCGCCGTCCCGCCCCGCCGGTGAGCCGCCCCGGCGCCGGGCCCGGCGGCCGGCGCCCGGCCGCCCCGCACCCCGAACGCGACCTCGGCCGGCTCCTCGCCGGCCTGCGGCCCCTGCGGAACCCGGGGGCCTACGTCTTCACCACGGTCGACGGCCCCGCCCCGGCGGGTCTCGACCCCGTCGTCACGGTCGCCGAGGCGGAGGGCCGCACCCTCGTCGTACGGCGGGAGGAGGCCGACGCGGCGGGGCTCGCCTACGACTACGTGGCGGCCTGGATCACCCTGCGCGTGCACTCCGCCCTCGACGCGGTCGGCCTGACGGCCGCCGTCGCCCGGGAACTCGCCGCCGCCGGCCTGAGCTGCAACGTCGTGGCCGGTTTCCACCACGACCACCTCTTCGTCGAACACGACGGCGCCGACGAGGCGTTGGGCCTGCTCCGGGCCCTCGCCGACCGCTCCGGCGGCGGAACCGATCACGACCGGGACCGGTGAGGGACGCCGCGCCGTCCGCGTCGTACCCTGGGGCCCACGTGGGGCGACGGCCCCCGGCGCGCCCCCGCATGCGCCGGGGCGTGCGCCCCCAGGGGTGGGGGTGGAGAACGCGTGGGACATCAGGACGGCCGGCCCGTGCGGCGCGGCTTCGGCCTGCTCGAACGCGAGTCGGCCCTCGCCGTGGCCGAGGAGGCCCTCGACCGGCTGACCGGCCGCGCACGTCCCGACCGGGTCCCCGCACCGCGCGGCGCGGGCCGCGCCTCCCACCTGGTCGTCCACCGCGGCGGCGCCCGCCCCCGCACCCCCCGCCCTCCGGCCGAGGACCGCCCGGGCGGCGCCCCCGCACCGGGTCCCCGACCCGAGCCCCTGCCCGACCCGACCGCTCCCGGCCGCCGCCCCGGGACGACCCCGGAGCCCCGCCGGCGGGGCGGAGTGCTGCGGTACGAGGCGGCCCCCGGTCTCGGCAGGACCGCGCTGCTCGCCGAGATACGCCGCCGGGCCGTGGCCCGGGGATGCGTCGTCCTGGCCGCCCGCGGTACCGGATCCGCCGGAAGCCTCCCCTACGGGACCGCCCGCCGCCTGCTGCTGACCCCGACGGACGCCGGCATACCCGAGGACAGCTCCCGGGCGGCACGGGAGCGGCTCGACCGGAGCCTCGCCCGGCTCGCCGGCCATCGGCCCCTCGTGCTCGTCCTGGACGACGCCCACGCCGCCGACCCCGACTCCCTCCGCTGGCTCACGGCCTGCGCGGAGCGCGCCGGGGACCTGCCCGTCCTGATCGTCCTCGCCCACCGCGCCGGAGCGCTCCCCGAGGCCGCCGCGGGCCTCACCGGCCACCCGGCCCACCGGCTCGACCCGCTCGGTCCCGCCGCCCTCGCCCGGCTCGTCCGCGAACGCGTCGGCACCCACGCGGACGACACCTTCTGCCGAGCCTTCCAGGCCCTCACCGGCGGCAACCCCGCCGAGGCCGTCGCCCTCGCCGCCGCCGTCCGCGACCACGGCCTCGACCCCACCGCCGACAGCACCCGCGCGCTGCGTGACCTCGCCGCCGAGGTCACCGCCACCGGCCTGGTCGTCCTCCTCGAAAGCCTCGGCCCCACCACCGTCCGCCTCGCCTGGGCCTGTGCCGTCCTCGGCGCCGAGGCGCCTTCGCGCCTCGCCGGCGCCGTCGCGGGCCTCGGCGGCGAGACGGTCGCCGAGTGCGCCCGGCGCCTGCGGGAGGCGAGAGTGCTCACCGAGGCGGACGAGCCCGACGCCCCCCTCGCGTTCCGCCACCCCCTCCTCGCCACGACCGTCTACGCCGCCATCCCCGCCGCCACCCGCGTCGCCCTGCACGGCCAGGCGGCCTGGTGCGTCGCCGAGGCCGGTCTCGGCTCCACCGCGACGGCCCGGCACCTCCTGGAGACCCACCCCGAGGGCGACCCGTGGGTCGTCGGCCACCTGCGCGCCGCCGCCCGCGAACACCTGCGCGACGGCGCCCCCGAGGCGGCCGCCCGCAGCCTCGCCCGCGCCCTGCGGGAACCGCCCGCCGCCGAGGAACGCGACGACGTCCTCGCCGAACTCGACCGGGCGGCCCGCCTGGCCCGGGCCGCGGCCGGCACGGGCGGCGGAACCGGGCCGGACCCGGCCGCTCAGCGGGACGCCGGGCACCGCCTGTCCCCGGTGCTCGCCGACCGCGACCGGCTCGCCCGCGCCGCCGACCTGCTCGCCCGGAAGGCCCGCCCCGCGGCGGCCCCGCCGGACGGCTCGGGCGACGACGGCCCCTGAGCCCCCGGACCCCGAACGGCCGAGGTGGGGCACACCGGCCCCGGCCCGCCCGCCGCGTGCACCCGGGCGCCCCACGGGACGGACGGACCCCCGGCGCCCGGTGGCACCGGGCTCCCGGCAGGGCAACCCGGCGCGTCGCCCCGCGCGCCCGTGCACGTACCATGGCCGTATGTCCTTCCTCCGCCGCCGCAGCGCCGCCACACCCGCGGGCCCGGACTTCGACGTCCTGGCCATGGACCCGGGGGACTGGCCCGGAAATCTCGGCGCCGGTCTGCTGCCCGCCCCCGACGGTTCCTGCCAGGGCGTCTTCCTGCGCTACGACCTCTTCGGCGGCCGCGGACCCGCGATGATCATCGGCAACCTGCCGGAGGGCTCCCCGGCGCGCGAGCTCGCGGAGGGCCAGATCCCCTTCGAGGTCGCCCAGCTCCTCGCGGCCCTGGAGAACGACGAACCGGTCGAGGTGCTCGACACCGAGGACGTCCCCGTGATGCAGGGCGACAACCTGCTCATCGTGCGCCGCCTCAAGCTCTCCGAGAGCCGCATCTCCTGCGTCCAGTTCGACCGCAGCGACAACGTCCTCGTGACGATCGCCAGTTGGGACCGGCCGATCACCGACGACCTGTACGCGCTTCTCAAGCCCCTTCCCGCCGAGCTGTTCCAGCAGGGCTGACGGGGGAGCGGGGGCCGATGAGCGCGCGCGTCGACAGCTGGATCTGGGCGGTCCGCCTGACCAAGACCCGCTCCCAGGCCGCCGCGGCCTGCCGGGCCGGCCACGTCAAGGTGAACGGCGACCGGGCCAAGCCCGCCCAGGCGGTGAAGCCGGGCGACGAGGTGCGGATCTTCCACGGGGGCCGCGAGCGGATCGTCGAGGTGAAGGAACTCCACACCAAGCGGGTCGGACCGCCGGTGGCCGCCGAGGCGTACGTGGACAACAGCCCGCCCCCGCCGCCGCGCGAGCACGTCGCCCTCGCCGCCGTACGCGACCGGGGCGCCGGCCGCCCCACCAAGCGCGAACGCCGCGAACTCGACGAACTCCGCGGCCGCCGCCCCTGAGCGTCGCCGCACGGCGCCGAACGGCCCCCGGACGAGCTGTCCGGGGGCCGTTCGGCGTACGTCAGCGCGCCGCCGGGGCGAACACCTCGTCCACCCGCGCGGCGGCCGTCCCGAGACCCGTCGGCCCCCGCCGGGCGAAGGCCGTCCCGGCGCCCCGGTGGACGTCCTCGGCCCGGTAACGCCGCACACCCCGGTGCCAGTTGAGGATCCCCGCCAGCCAGTCCTCCAGCTCCCGCAGATACGAGGCGAAGGCGGCCCGAGCTTCACGGTCGAGCCCGAAGTCCTCGTAGAGCAGAGGCACTTCACGCAGCTTGAGATGCTCGTACTGGCGCAGTCGGCCGCGCATCAGGTCGTCGACCATCGCCATGGCGGTCGGGTAGTCGCAGCCGAAGAAGGTCTGCAGGACGAGGACGCCGTTGTGCACCTCGCCCTCCACCTCGATCTCCTTCTGGTAGGAGAAGAGGTCGTTGAGGAGCGTGGCGTAGTCGGCCACCGCGTTCTCCAGGGCGGTCACCGTACCGCTGGCGAAGACCTCGGGCGGCAGCGTTCCGGCACGGCGCAGCCGGCAGAGCATCATCGTCAGGTCGGAACCGAAGGTGGCCCGGCGCATCTCGATGTAGTCCACCGGGTCGGGCACACGGTGCTGCGCCTGGTTGTGCAGTTCCCAGAGCCAGCTGTCGAGCATGGCCTCGAGGGCGTGCCGCAGCTGGGCCTGGGACGCGGCCGGCATCGGACCCGCCGTCCGCGCCCACAGGTCCGCGAAGGACCGTTCGAGCGGAGGCGCGGGCAGGGACGCCGTGCCTGGCGCGGAGGCGTCCTCGGCCAGCAGGGCCTTCAGACG
>NZ_JAPSIW010000055.1 GCF_031178505.1 Streptomyces sp.
CCCCCCCGTGCGCGGTCGGGCGGAGAGGGGTGCCTCCGCCTTCACGGACCGGCCCCGACCGCCGGGCGCCGGGCGCGCCGAGGAACGGTGAACCCCTCACCACCGCCGTACGGCGAGCGGCACCGGCCCCGGCGGTAATCACCGCGGGGTGGCGCGGTGGGGCGGCCGGTCGGCGAAGATGGGGTGTCCGTCGTCAGCGTGCAAGGAGTGCCCGTCCATGCGAACCCCCGGTCCCGGCTCGCGGCCGCCCACGATCGCCGATGTCGCGCGGATCGCCGGGGTGTCGCGTACGACGGTCTCGCACGCCCTCAACGGCATCGGCAAGGTCGATCCGCGGACGAGGGAGCGCGTCAAGCAGACCGCGGCCGAGCTCGGTTACCGGCCCAACCTGCGGGCGCAGCGGCTGCGCCGGGGGGAGGCGAAGGCCATCGCGCTCACCTCCTCGATGCCGTTCGCCGTGGCCGGCGGGGCGTCAAGACTCGGCTTCTACATGGAGATCGCGGCCGCCGCCGCGGAGAGCGCCCTGCTGCACGACTACGCCCTGGTGCTCGTGCCGCCCGTGCAGTCGGGGTCCGCGCTGTACTCCCTGGACATCGACGGAGCCATCGTCGTCGAGCCGGACGTGAACGACGCGGCGGTGGCGCAGCTCACGGAGCGGGGGCTGCCCTACGTGTCGCTCGGCCGCCCGGTGTCGCCGGACGACTCGTCGCCGTACGTCGACCTGCGCGGCGGACAGGTTGCCGAGCTGCTCCTCACGCATCTGCGGGAGCAGGGGGCCGAGCGGCCCGCGCTGTTGATCGGCTCGGGCTCACGGCACTCGTCGGTCGACGCGCTGGCGGCGTACGAGAAGGTCGCCGAGCGGTTCGGCTGGACGCCCGTCGTGGCGAGCGCACCGGAGACCGGCGGCGAAGAGGCCGGTTACGAACGCTGTGCCGCCCTCCTCGCCGAACACCCCGGGACCGACGCGGTCTGCGCACTGGTGGACGCGTTCGCGGTGGGCGCCGTGCGGGCGATCGTCGACAGCGGCCGGTCCGTACCGGGCGACGTCATGGTCGTCACCCGGTACGACGGGCTGCGCGCGCGGACCTGCGAGCCGCCGCTGACCGCCGTGGACCTGCGTCTGGACCGTGCGGCGGCCGACGGGGTGGAGCTGCTGCTCGGGCGGCTGCGCGGCGAGAGCGCCGCCACGGTGGTGACGGCGCCCGAGCCGCGCCTCGTGCCACGCGCGTCGTCGCTGCGCGTCACAGCCCGAGCATGAGCACCAGTCCGGAGACCAGGGCGAAGACGAGGACGCACAGCCGCGTCCTGCGCGCGTCCAGCCGGTGGTGCACCAGCCGGCTCAGCCACGCGCCCCCGGCGATCACCGGCAGCAGCGCCACCGCCGGTCCGAGGTCGGCGGGGTCGCCCTTGCCCGTCGCGAACAGCAGCAGCAGGGAGGCGACTTCCCCGACGAGGAAGCAGGCCGCGACGGTCGAGCGCAGTTCCGCGGGTGGGCGGTGCTGGTAGACGAGCGCGAGCGGGGGGCCGCCGACGCCGGTGGCGGTCTCCGTCAGCCCCGTCACCGCACCCGCGCCGAGGTAGGCCCGCCGGCCCGGTGCGAAGGCGGGTGCGGCGAGGCTGACGACCGCGGCCAGTACGGTGGCGATGCCCACGAACAGGCCGATGCCACGCTCCGGTATCAGCCAGAGCAGCGCCAGCCCGGCGGGTGTGGCGGCCAGCCGCGCCCCCGTGATCCAGCCCGCGCCGCGCAGGTCGATCGAGGCGCGCTCGCGCCACGCGACGTACAGGTTGAGCGGGATCATGGCCGCCAGGACGAACACCGGGAGCAGCCCCGGGTCGAGGATGCCGGCCACCGGCGCGACGATCAGGGCGAAGCCCAGGCCGCTGCTGCCCTGGACGAACGCGGCCACGGCCACCGTGACGGCGAGGACCACCAGTGCTTCCGTACTCACAGGGCGGCGCTCCGCTGCCGTGCCTGCGCCGAGGTGGGATGCGCGCGGGTGATGGGCGCCCTTTCGACGGCGGTACGGGCCAGTTCGGCCGCCCGCCGCACGAGTGCCCGGCCGTCCCAGCCGACGGGCCGGCCGTGCCACAGCCGCAGGCGTCCGGCGACGAACACGGCGGTGATCTGGTCGCGGTTTCCCCGGCGTACCAGCTCCCACGGCACGTCCCAGGAGAGGGCGAGCTCGGGATTGGTGAGGTCGACGAGGAGGAAGTCGGCCGCCAGTCCCGGGGCGACGGTGCCGGTGCGCGCGCCGAGGCCCACCGCGTCGGCACCGCCGGCGGTGGCGTGTTCGAGCCAGGTCCATCCGGCGCCGCACGAGGAGTCACCGGTGGTCAGCCCGTAGGCGATCCGCTGGGCGAACTCGGCGGCGTCCGCGAGCCGGAACCCGTCGCCTCTGGTGCCGTCGGTGCCGAGGCCGAAGCGGATGCCCCGTTCGGCCATGGCGGTGGCCGGGGCGACGGCGTTGCCCTTCCAGGCGCTGGCCACGGGGTTGTAGCTGACGGCGGATCCGGTGTCGGCGAGCAGGGTCAGCTCGCGGGGGGTGAGCAGGGTGGCGTGGGCGGCGAGCAGCTGCGGCCCGAGCGCTCCGATCCTGTGCAGGTGTTCGACGGGCCGGAGGCCGTGCCGGAGGAGAGAGCGTTCGACGCCGGCCAGGTGCTCGTTGACGTGGATCTGCACGGTCGCTCCCGCTTCGGCGGCGAGACGGGCGGTGCCGTGGAGTACCGCGGGGGTGGCGGCCTCGGGGATGGAGACCGCGAGCGAGGGATGGATCAGCGGGTCGCCGTCGTACCGGGCCAGGTGCTTCTCAGCGCCTTCGAGGACGGCCGTGCCGCGGGCCGCGTCCCCGGCGATCCCGGTGTCCCCGGCGGTGCCGGTGGCGTCGTCCCGGACGTCGTTGCAGAGGAGTCCGAGGACGCAGCGGATCCCGGCGTCACGCGCGGCCGAGGCGACGGCGTCGACGTCCACACACGCGCGCGTGCCGGCGTCGGTGACGGTGGTGAAGCCGCCGCGCAGCGCCTCGAGCGCCGCGAGTTTGGCGGAGACGTACGCCGATTCCTCGTCCAGCGCTCCTTCCAGCGGGACCCACACCCTGCGGAAGATCTCGGACGGTTCGCCGAAGGCGAGCGCGGAGCCGAAGCTCTGGGTCAGGTGGTGGTGGGCGTCGACGAAGCCGGGCATCAGGAGATGGCCGGGCAGCGGTACGGCGTCGAGCCCCGGATGCGCGCGCGCCAGTTCCTCGGCGGGGCCGACGGCGCGGAAGGATCCGCCGGCGACGACGACCGCGTGCCCCCCGACGGGTCCTTCCGGGAGGAGGACGGCGTCGGGGACGAGGAGGAGCGGGCCGGGGGGGTCCAGGAGGTCGCGGGTGAGCTGGTTCATCGGTCGCTTTCCGTACGCGGGGTGGACAGCCGGGCGGCGACGCGCGGCCTGACGTGGTGGAACAGGACGTTGAGCACGGCGGCGGCGAACGCGCCGACGGCGACACCGCTCTCGAGGAGGATCCGGACGTTCGGCGGGAAGCCGGCGTACACGCCGGGGACGAGGATCGGCAACAGGCCCAGCGCCAGGGCGACGGCGCAGACGAACGTGCTGGTGTGCCGGTCGAGGTCGGAACGGCCCAGCATCTGGACGCCGAGCACGGTGATCACGGCGAAGACGACCATCGCCGTACCGCCGACCACGGCGGACGGGACGACGCTGATGGCGCGGGTCACGGGGGCGAGGAAGCCGACGAGGACGAGGACCACGCCCGCGGCGGCCGTGACGAAGCGGCTGCGGACGCCGGTGACACGGACGATGCCGATGTTCTCGCCGCTGGTCACCATGAGGGGCAGTCCGAAGAAACCGCCGAAGAGGGAGGTCAGCGCATCACCGCGGACCGTCTTGGGGACGTCGGCGCGGGTGTCGATCTTCTTGCCGACGGCCTCGGCGTTGACGACCGTCTGACCCGTGGCCTCCGCCATGGAGGCGAGGCTGTAGAGCATCAGCGGCAGTGCCGCGATCAGGCTGAACTGCGGGGCACCGAAGGGCATCAGCTGCGGCAGGCTGATCAGGTCCCCCTCGGTGGCGCCGCCGGGCGCGAAGCGGCCGAGGAGCCCGGCCACCACCGTGCCGGCGACCAGGCCGAGCATCACGGCGAGCTGGCGCAGGACGCCGGTGAACAGCAGGTAGAAGACGACGGTGAACCCGATCGTCACCATCCCGAGCGCGAGATTCGTCGTGTCCGCGAAACCGGGCTCACCGGGTCGGCCGGTGACGAGGACGGCGCCGACCTTCACCAGGTTGACACCGACGATGACGATCATGGTGCCGATGACGAGGGCCGGGAAGAACCTGAGCAGCCGCGAGAAGACCGGCAGGACCACGAAGCAGAAGGCGGCCGTGAGGATGACCGCGCCGGTGGCGGTCGGCAGGCCGTGCTGCTCGGCGATGGCGAGGAACAGGATGAGCGGCGCGCCGCCGGGCAGCATCACGAACGGCAGCCGGGGACCGAACTTCCACGGCCCCAGCGACTGGATCAGCGATCCGACGCCGGAGAGCACGAACGCCGCCGAGAGCAGATCGACGGTCAGGCCGGGGTCGAGACGGAGGGTGGCGCTCATCAGGAAGATCGCCGAGATGGGCGTGGCCGCCATGACGAGGACGTGCTGGACGCCGAAGAGGAGGATCCGTCCGAGGGGCCGCGACTGGTCGACCGGGTGGACGGCGGAGTGCCCGGCTTCGTCGCGAGTGCCGGCGGGTGGGGCCGGTTCAGGCGTCGTCGGTTGTTCCGTACGGGGTGCGGGCGGTCGGTGACTGGACACGTTCGAGCTCCGTTCGGGGCGTGAGGCATGCTCGGACATCAGCCGTGATCCGGCCCCGGACGGAGGGCCAAATCGATTTGGCCAAATCGATTTGGCCGTCAGTATGGGGAGGCCGTGAGAACGCCGTCAAGGGTTCCGGCACACCGGCGCACGGCCGCGCCGCCGACGTCACGCGATGCCCGGGGAGGGCCGTGCCGCCGATGTCACCGAAGCGCCCGCCTCCGCGCGGGGCCGCGTCACCCGGGCGGCGGTTCGAGGACCGACAACAGGTCGTGCTCGTCGACGGCCGGCAGCGACAGGGTGCGGTAGCCCATGGTGTCGAACAGGACGGTGATCCGGTCGCCCTCCTCCGCGAGGACCGTTCCGTCGCCCCACTCCTGGTGGCGGACCCGCGCCCCGGTGGGGAACGGCGACGGCGCCCGGTCCTCCTCCGCCCCGTCGTTTCCCGGCTCCTCCGTGGCGGGTGACGGCACGGCGAGGTCCTCGCCACCGTCCGCCCGGCACACGTCGCAGTTGCCGCACGCGCCCTCGTAGGGCTCGCCGAAGTACCCCAGGAGGAACCGGCGGCGGCATCCCGTGGTCTCGGCGTAGGCGCGTACCATCTCCACCCGCGTCCGCTCCAGCCTGCGATGTGCCTGCCCGGCCTCGTCGGCCCGGTCCACCGCGTCGTCGGCGGACACGCCGGGCGCCGGGAGCAAGGCACCCTCGGCATCGCCGCGCGCGGCGCCGGACTCCTCCAGGAGGTTGGCGGCGGCGGTGAGGCGGTTGCGCGACAGCCCGGTTCCCTCCCGCAGTTCGTCCAGGTTCTGGGGCCCCCGCTGCTCGTGCAGCTGCCGGGCGACCTTGCCCAGCACCTCACGGCCGGGGGTGCGGGCGGCGAAGAAGTTCTGCATGCCCGTGTCCTCGGGCCGGTAGTGCAGCACGGCGACCGCGGGCTTCCCGTCCCGGCCCGCGCGTCCGATCTCCTGGTAGTACGCGTCCAGAGAGCCCGGGACGGAGGCGTGCAGGACGAAGCGCACGTCCTCCTTGTCGATGCCCATGCCGAAGGCCGAGGTCGCGACGACGACGTCGAGCTTCCCGTCCAGGAAGGCGTCGTGCACCCGCGCCCGCTCGCCACTGCGCAGGCCGGCGTGATAGGCGGCCGTCGACAGGCCGAGGCCCGCCAGCTGTTCGGCGTACCACTCGGTGTCCTTGCGGGTGCCGGCGTAGACGATCCCCGGCTTCGGCTCACCGGCCGCGCGTTCCACCACCGCGCGGCGCTTGTCGTCCTCGTCCTGGAAACGGACGACGTGCAGGGTGATGTTCGGCCGGTCGAACCCGGCGACGACCAACGCCGGCTCCTCCATGCCGAGCCGGTCGACGATCTCCTGCCGCACCGGGGGAGCCGCCGTGGCCGTCAGCGCCAGCAGCGGCGGGCGGCCCAGCCGCTCGGCGGCCTGGGCGAGGCGGAGGTAGTCGGGCCGGAAATCGTGCCCCCACCCGGAGACGCACTGCGCCTCGTCGACGACGAACAACGCCGGCGCCACCGCCGCGAGCCGCTCCAGCACCTCGTCCTTGGCGAGCTGCTCGGGGGAGAGGAAGAGGTACTCGGCCTCCCCGGCGCGCACCGCCTCCCAGGCCGCGTCCGTCTGCCGCGCCGACTGGGCCGAATTGACGGCGACGGCGGACGGAGCCCGGTGCTCCAGCAGTCCGGCGATCTGGTCCCGCTGGAGTGCGAGCAACGGGGAGACGACGACGGTGGGCCCGTCGAGGAGCAGTGCGGGCACCTGGTAGACCGCCGACTTCCCCGCGCCGGTCGGCATCACGACGAGGCTGTCGCGCCCGGCCATGACCTCCCGCATCGCGGCCAGCTGTTCCGGACGCAGTTCGCGCCAGCCGAAGGCCTCCCTCGCCGCCTCGCGGAGCCGGTCGTCGGTGTCGGCCGGCGTCCGGTCCTCCTCGCCGTGCCGGTGTCGCCCGTGCCGGTGTCGCCGGTGCCGGGAGTCGCCCTCACGGGCCGGTGCCACGGCCCGCTCCGTCCTCCGGCGTGTCGCCGTCCCCGGCGGTACGGGGTGAGGCTCCCTGCAGGCGGTCGATCATCCGTGACGCCTCCGCCTTCGTGAGTCCGGGCGGTACCTCCTCGCCCGCCTCACGGGCCAGTGTCCGCAGATAACTCAGCTGGGGCCCGGTGGCGGGTTCGTCGCCCGTCACCCAGTCCTCGACGTCCTTGCTCGGATCCTGCGCGTCGCTCATGAGGGGCGGGCTACCCGGTTCGCGGCGGAAAATTCATCCGTCCCGCCGGAGGGCACAAGCGCCGCCGCCCCGGACGCCGCACAGGGCGGCCGTACGACGCGGCCGACCGTCGCCGCAGGTGGCGGGCCCCCGTCACCCGTACGGCGGCGTGCTGCTCCTCCTGCCACCGCCGGACCATCGCCGCGCGGCTCTCCGCCTGACGCGTCGGGCCGCCGTACACCCGGCCGGGGCCCCGGAGGTGGCCGTCACGGGGGCGCACCGCGACCCGGCCCGGCGTTCCCGCCACGCCGCGAGGTCGCGTCAGGCTCCGGCCGCGGCGCGTACGGCCTGGTGGACGGCGCGGGCCACGCGTGCGCCCCACAGCGAGCGGGGACCGGCGAACGCGTGGAGTTCGCCGCCCGCTTCCGCGGTGCGGGCGGCGACGCACACCGCGTCCGTCGGAGTCCCGGAGCAGTCGTACCCCTCGTCGAGCAGCGCCTGCACCTTCGCCTCGGTGGCGGTGGCCACGGCGTTGACCAGGGCGGAGTCCGCCAGTGCCACCGGCAGTGCCACCACGATGTTGACCGTCCCGGGAGCCGCCGTCAGAAGGCCGTCCTCCTGCGGGGCGGCGGCCCAGCCCCGCACCCCCAGTCCAGCGGTGGCCACGGCCTCCACGCCGCCGTCGCACGCGTGACCGTACGCCCGTACGTCGGCGGCCGTCATCAGTCCGACCCCCGGACCTCCGACGCCGTACTCCCGTGCCAGGTCGGCGAGATGCCGGTGCGGGTCGGTACGCCGATATCCGTGCGCCACCTGCGCGTTGAGGACCCAGAAGCGTTCCCCGACACCCCCGCCGAACACCGCGCTGCTGATCATCCGCCACCCGTCACCGGCCCGCCACAGCAGGCTGTGCAGCCGCTCGCCGTCCTCGACGCGGGTGAGGTGCCGCACGGGCAGGAGGGCGGCGGGGGGACGGGGCGGTGGAACGGCGCTCACCGCCTGATCGTACGTGTTCCCCCCTGGGCGATCCGTGCCGGTCACCAGGGGCCTCGTCCGCCACTGTCCGCAGGAACTGGGCGAGCAACGGCCCCGTGCCCTGCCGTCCCTGAAGCGGCACGGCCGGCAGCCGTGTGGCCCGCGCGTCGGGCAGGGGCGAGAGCTTCCTCGGAAACCGCAGCATCAGGGACTCGCTCCGCGGCGACGACGCGGGCACCCTCCCCTCGCAGGGGTGCGAGGTGTCGTGCAGGACGATTCCGGGCTGTGACCAGGCTGCGCCGGCCGGCCTGGTCGAAGCCGTGCTGCCCCGCCGGATGAGGGTCACCTGGTGGAACTCGGGATCGGACCGCCCGGTCAGCGCGGGAGTACGGCGCGCACAGGGCCGCGTAGGACAGTGCGGTGAGTCGGGCCGATCCCCGGTCCATGGTCTGTGATCGGGCGCCGAACGTGCTCTCGTCGGGAAGGTGAGCCGGGTGGGGATCACCGATGCCGCCGCGGGCGGGACCGGCCCGGTCCCGCCTGCGGCGGATGGATGTCGAGGACGGCCCGGTTCGGACCGGGTTCGCCCCCGCGTCTGTCCGCGGGACCCGTCAGCCGGGGAAGGAGAAGTAGAGCGCCTCGCTGTAGAAGGACGCGAAGTGCCTCTGCCAGTCGGCCCGGACCGAGGCCAGCCAGTCCTCGTTCCGCCCCGCGATCGCCGCCTCGGCCTCGGCGACGGCGTCGGGGATGTCCTCGGACGCCAGACGCCGTACGCTCGCCGCCGGGTCGTCGTCCGTCATCGAGACGATCTCCCCGGTCTCGAGGACGAAGTACGCCGCCTGCTGCTTGTCCAAGTGGGCCGTGGTCCTCGCGACGCATTCGGCGAACTCGGCGTCGTCCTCCAGCCCCTTGCCGACCGCGCGCAGCAGGTCGAGCAGCAGGGCCGCCCCGCCCGCGTAGTCCGCAGCGATGCCGATCGGGGGGTTCCAGATCATGGACGGGACGATCGTCGTTCCGCGGCCGGCCATGAGCTTGTGCGCGAGTGGAATGTCCCAGTTGTGCTCCGATATGCAGCGGATCCGCCGGGGGATCTCCGCCTCGGTCGGAATCGAGTCTGCGGAGTAGAGATACGAACGGTTTGCCATGGTGGCGAAGCTAGCACCGGGGACCGACAACGCCGGTGCCGTCGCGCTCCTCCCGAGGGGCCGCCGTGCCTGGCGGAGACGTCCGGTTCACCGTCCACGGTTCACGTGTACGGGGCGCAGGCCGGCGTGGTGGGGAGGGGACACGTCCTGGAACGTCGGCGACAGTTACGGGATCGAAGGCCTGCGCGAGGCAGCATCCGCGCGCCGCCGTGTCGCGGTCGCCCCCGCCGCACCGTGCTCACCACCCGGCACGGCGGCCCCGCACCGGCGTCTCGTCGACATTCCGTCGCCGTGCGTCCGCGCGCATCGTTGGGGCATTACCGGGTACGCGGTCCGTACACACGACCCGAGGGAGGACGACGTGTCCGGACTGATCAGGCGTCTCAAGGAGTTCGCCCGCACTCCGCAGGGGCAGCGGGCCGTCGCGTCGGCCCGGCGCGCCGCCGCCGACCCGCGTACGCGTGCCAAGGCGCGCGGGCTGCTGGGCCGGTTGCGGGGACGCCGGTAACGGCGGGCGGTCGCGAAGGGACGGGCAGACACATGACCTGGACGGAGCTGACCCGTTGGGAACGGACCCTGGAGCGGTGGCAGAGCGCTCTTCTCCCGGGGGGCCAGGACCATCGATCCGTGGAGTTGATCGACGCGCTGCAACAGGCATGCGACCGAGAGGCCGTGGTGTGCAGCGAGAACCGCGTGGTCGTCCCGAACGCCTACGAAGTGGAGCTGGCGACGGAAGTGCACGCCGAGCTCGTGCGGGCGGGCTGCGACGACGTGGGCGAGAAGCTGACGGACGCCCTGGCCCGGCACGGCCGGCGAAAGGACTACGAATGGGCGGGGCCGCTGACCGTCCGCATCACCCCCACGGACCTGCCCGACGGTGAACCGTACCGGGTGTCCAGCGGCCCCATGCCCCACGTGCGCGCGGACGCCTTCCCGGGGGAGGGCTGAGACAGCGCCGGCCCTTTCCGGGCCGGAGCCCGGCCTGACCGGAAGGCCTTGGCCGGGCACCCTCTCCCCGTACGGAGCACGGGCGTGTAGCGTCCTGATCATGGAACAGTCGAGCGGGGCCCTCACCGACCAGGCGCCGGCCGATCCGGCCGCCACGGATGACATGCTGGCCAGTCAGCCCATCGGCTACTGGAGCGGCGTCGTCCACGAGGCCGTCACCCGGCGCCTGCGGGATGCCATGGCCCGCGTCGACGTCACCCAGCCGCAGTACTGGGTCCTCAACCGGGTGTCCGCGGGGCCCACGCCCCCCGGCCGGGACGAGGTGTCCGAGCAGCTGACCCCTCTGGCGGGCGGGCCGCGCGAAATCCCCCGGGTGATCGACCAGTTGCTCCACCGGGGCTGGCTGCGGCTCGACGAAGGACAGGCCCTGCGTCTCACCGATGCGGGAGAGGCCGCCAGGCTCCGGCTGCGTGAACTGGCCACGCGGCTCCGCGCGGAGGTCCACCGGGGAATCAGCGACGAGGAGTACGTGACCGCGCTCAAAGTGCTGCGCGCGATGATCGCCAACGCCGAGAGAATCGGAAATCCCTGAGCCGGAGGCGTGCGGCCGGGGGACGCCGCCGGGACCACGTCCCGCGGCCGCCGCCTCATCAGGAGTGCCCTGAGGTTCGGCCGCCCCCCTCGCGGGCGGTGATCCGCCGCAGGAACTCGCGCTGGTCGGAGAGGAATCCGTCGGCGTACAGCTGCCGTGGGGCGAGGACGGCGGTCAGGGTGAGGCGCGGCTCGGAGGTTTCGACGGCGTGGTCGAGCAGCGAGTGGGTGGCCTCCGGGTAGTGCCGCACCGTCAGGCTGGCGGGCGGGAGGACGCGGCGGTACGTGACCTCGGTGTCGGCGACGTCGACGTTGAGGTCGTGTCCGGCCAGCACCAGGAGCGTGGGCGTGTTGCGCATGGCCCGTAGGTCCCCGCTCGCGTCGGAGCGGAAGTTCTTCGCGATGAACCGCCAGCGCTCGGACGTCATGCCGTCGGTGCGGCCGACGGCGTCGCGGTACTGCTCGAAGGTGGCGCCCTGCCGCAGCAGACGCAGCGTCGTCTCCCGCCGTCGCAGCGCGGCTCGGGTCTCGCCCTGTGTCGCCCCGTCCCTGCGCAGTTCGGCGAGGAGGTTGAAGCGGCCCTGCCGCTGCCAGTCCACGGCGGGGGAGACGGCGATGACGAACCGCACGGTGCGGTCGCGGGCCGCGACTTTCGGCAGCACCCACCCGGCCTGGCTCGCTCCCCACAGGCCGATGCGCCGGCCGTCGATGTCGGGGCGGGTCCGGGCCCAGGCGATCGCGGCGAGGGTCTCGTCCGCCCGGTCCTCCATGCTCTGGTCCAGCCAGTTCCCCTCCGAGCCGCCGACACCCGGCTTGCTCAGCGAGAGCGAGGCGTAACCGGCCTCGGCGAAGGACTCCCACAGAGGGCGGTAGAAGGTGTCGTGCGTGGCGTCGACGGGCCCGTCGCCGTGGACGAACACGACCAGGCCGTACGGCCCGTCGCCGCTTGGCGGCCGTGACAGGACGCCGTCCAGCAGCCGCCCGCCGTGCCGCACCGTGACGGATTCCTCGCGCAGGGCGTAGGTGTTCTGCGCGATCACGACCCCTCCGAGCCCCGGACCGGCCAACAGCACGGCGACCGACGTCCACACGAGGACGCGCCGTCGACGCCGCGAAGGCGCCGCCCACCGTCGTCTCATTCCTCTTCCCCCAAAACTATCGAGCGCGAAACGATCGTGGATAGAATGAACGCATGGAAAGAGATAGTGCAAGCGGGGAGTGCCACGGCGCACCGTTCCCGGGGACAGCGGGGGACGCCCGTGCGGAAGGGTGCCGACCCGGGAGCGCGGATGCCGTGACGGTGCGCAGAGGCGTACCCCCGGGCAGTGAGTCACGCGTGGCCGCGCTGTACTGGGAGGCGTTCGGCCGGAAGCTCGGCCCCGCCCTCGACCCGCCGGACAAGGCCCGCGCCTTCCTCGCGGCACACCTCCGCCACGACCGCGGCGTGGTCGCCCTCGTCGGCGGGGAGGTGGCGGGGGTGGCCGGCTACCGACTCGGCGGGCACGGCCTGACGGGCGGCGGCGCGGGAGACGTCCTGTCCTCGTACGGCATCCTGCGCGGCCTGCCCCGCCTCGCCCTTCTCGCCCTCATGGAACGGCGACCCGCCGCAGGCGAACTCGTGATGGACGGCATAGCCGTCGCCCCCGAGCACCGGGGCCGGGGCATCGGCGCTCGCCTGCTGCGCGAGATCGCGGGCGTGGCGGCCGATCACTCCTGCCGGCGTGTCCGCCTCGACGTCATCGACACCAACCCGCGCGCCCGCGCCCTGTACGAACGCCACGGCTTCACCGCCGTACGCACCGAGAAGACCCCTTACCTGCGCGATCTGATGGGCTTCGGAGCCGTCACCACCATGCACCGGCCCGTCGCACCGGCCGATTCCCCGCACCACCCGGAGGCACGATGAGCACCCCCCGGAAAGCCGCGCGGCCCGACGCGCACGACGACACCGTCCCCGTGACCGTCCCCACCCGGCTTCTCGTCCACGCCCTCGTCCGGCAGGACGGCACGGTCGACGCAGGGGAGCTCTACGCCGTGGCCGGTCTCCTCGGCATGACCGACCAGCAGGTCCGCCTCTGCGTCAAGCGGCTCGTCGCCGAAGGCCGCTTCACCCACGAGGGCCGCGGACGCAAGGCGTTGCTGAGAGCGGTCGCCGATGTCGCCGGCTCGATCACCCCTGACGTCGCCTACGTCCGCCACGCCTACCGCCAGGACCAGGGGCTCGCCGCCTGGGACCGGGTGTGGCACCTCTTCGCCTTCGCCGTCCCGGAGTCGAACAGGACCTCCCGCGACGCTCTGCGCGACACCTTGCGCCACCTCGGCGCCGCTCCCGTCCAGAGCGGGCTCTACGTCAGTGCCAACCCCGTCGAAGACCTCGTCGAAGCCCGGGCCCGTCACCTCGGCGTCGCTGACGCGCTCACCACCTTCACCACCACCGACCTGCGCATCGGGGGCATCGGTGACCCCTCCGCCCTGGCCGCCGCCCTGTGGCCCCTCGGTGACATCGCCGCCCGCCACGACCGTCTCGCCGACTTCGCCCGCAGCTGCCTGGAACGGCTCGCCCGGCGGGACGGCCTCACCGGGCCGGAGCGGTTGACCATGGCCGTCCAGCTCGCCGCCGTCTTCACCGAGGCCATGGAGCCGGATCCCCTCCTGCCTCCCGAACTCCTCCCGCAGCCGTGGCCCGGCACCCAGGCCCGCCGGCTCACGGCCGCCTGCTGGACCGCGCTCGCCGAGGCCGACGCCCACGCCGGCACCCCCGCCCCCCGCCTGTTCGTCCGGTACGGGGACCTTCTGGCCCCGACCGCCGAGCGCGGTACCTGACGGGCGACCGGCCCGGGTCGACCGGGAACGGCGGCCACCCCGTGCCCGCCGCTCAGGCGGCCGTCACGTCCGCCGAGGCACCGGAGGCGAGTACGCCCGCGTACGGCGGCTCGGTACCGTCACCGGCGCCGAGCACCGGTCCATGGACGCCGCCGCGACGAAACCCTCGCGGTGCTCGCCGCACGCACCGGCCCGTTCGCGCCCGCGGAGCGATGGGCGGCCCGGCGCCGGGAGCCGGTGTGGCCCGCACCGCGCCTGCCGCGGCCCGTTCCCGGGACGCCGAGGTGTGCCCCGAAGGAGAGCTGAGTCCTCGGCCGGAGGACCGGCCTCGCCGGGGGAGCGGGGGCGCGGGCCGGTGAGCCGGGCGGGCACGCACGCCCGCGCGGATCCCGTCGGCGGCCCTGTTGTCGGTGGTGGCTGAAAAGCTGGCCGGATGAACGGTGACGAGCAGCTGCTGCGCGGCCGGGTCTACGGCCGCGACCACGACGACCCCGATCCGGGCCCGAACCCCGGACGGACCTACGCCGAACTCGTCGGCGGCCCGCTGGACGGCCTCCTGCTGGACATCCACGGCTGGCGTCCCGAGGAGATCGACGACGGAGCCGCCCTGACCACCGAGCTCGGCCGGTGGCCGGGCGGACGTGCCCTCTACGACCCGCGCCCGGGCGAGCCACGGAGGCCAGGCCCCGGCGTCAGCTGCCGCTTCCACCACACCGGCGACACCCCCTGACGTGTGTCTCCCGGCCGTGCTTCCCGCTCGGCCGGGGGAGGCGGACCGCAGAGGGAGCGGGGCGTGCCCGCACCGGCCGCTCCCCCCGGTCCGCCCCGCTCCGGCACCCGCACCCGCCGTGAAGTCCGGTGTCCGGGGAGGCCAACGTCCCTCACTGGCCGTCTCCCCCCCCGTAGGCCCGCTCAGGCCGCTGCGGCACCTTCGCGTACCGCCGCCACGAACACGTCCAGGGCGTCCAGCGGCTCGCGTCCCCCGAGCAGCGCCCGCAGGTCGCTCGTGACGCCCGAGCCGTCCAGGAAGCCGTGGGCGATCGCCGAGTACGTGCTCGCGAGCATCGGCACCTGGAAAGCCTGCGCGCCGGAGGCGGTGATGGCGGTACGGGCCTCCGCCAGCGTCACCGGGGCGTACGTGGCACCCAGCGCCTCCGCCAGCTCGGCGCCGCCCAGCGGGCGGTCCCCGACGAGCTCGTAGACGCGGCCCGCGTGCGGCGCCGGGTCGGTGGCCACCGAGACCGCGATGTCGGCCAGGTCGGCCCGGGCCACGGCCGCCAGCCCGCCGTCACCGAGCGGACCGGTGATGCGGTTGTCGGCGTCGGGGGTGGCGATCCAGGTCAGGAACTCGGCGTAGAGGCCGTTGCGCAGGATTGTCCAGTTCAGCCTGGACCGCTGGAGACGGCGCTCGGTCCAGCGGTGCGCGAGCGCGTACGTCAGGTGGTCGCCGTCGCCCGAGAGGCTGGTGTACACGACGTGGCCGACCCCGGCGCGCTCGGCAGCGGAGACGGCGGCCTCGTGGCGGGCGACCACGACGTCGTCCTCCCCGTACCCCGCCGATATCAGCAGGAGTGTGTCGATCCCGGCGAAGGCGTCCGGGAGGGTCGACGGGTCGTCGAAGTCCACGAGCCGGGTGCCGGGAAGGCCGGCGCGGGTGCCGAGGACGACGTCCTCGCGGCCGGCGACCCGCTCCGCGACGAGCGAGCCGAGGGCGCCGGAGACGCCGGTGACGAGCAACATGGTTCCCCCTGGGGTCGAGACTGGCGGTGCGGGCGAGGTGCCTGGGACCATCCTTGCGCGATGGTCGTGATCTTGTAAGGAGGCACATCGATGTCGGAGGGGCACACGGATGTCACCACCCCCGCGCCTGGTGAACCGGTCGTCAGCTGCGCCGAGGAGTGCGGCGTACGGGACGTCCAGGACCGGCTCGGCGACAGATGGACCGTCCACGTGGTCGTCGAACTGGCCGCGGGCCCGCGCCGGTTCAGGGAGCTGCAGCGCCTGGTCGACGGTGTCTCGCAGCGCATGCTGACCTTCACGCTGCGCCGCCTGGAGCGGGACGGGCTGGTGTCGCGGCAGGTGTTTCCGACGACTCCGCCCCAGGTCCAGTACTCCCTCACCGAGACCGGGCACAGCATGACGTACCTCATCAAGCAGCTTGTCGACTGGTCCCTCGACCACCGCTCCGCGATCGCCCGCTCCCGCGAGGCCTGGGACGCGAAGCACCCGGGATGACCGGCTCGCGTGCGGAGGCCCGGCACCGCCAGAGTCCGGTCGGCGGCGGGCTCGAAGCGGCCTACCGTCCTCCGTGCGGGAGATCGTCTCCCGGAAGCCGCCGGAGCCACAGCACGCGATCTCCGGTCCGTGCCCGTGAGGGGCCGGACGTCCGGCTGCCCGCACAGCCCGACGGCCCGAGCCTTCCGCACGACCTGGTCCACGTGGTCGTGGAGACCGCGCTCGGCGTCGGCGACGGATGCCGGGGCGCGCGGGGGCGTGGTGCCACCTTCCAGGACTTCGAGCCCGTCACGCCGGTCCGGCACCGCCGGTCCGGGCGGACGGTGCTCCGCCGGGGCGGCGACGCCGTCATGGCGGCCGAGCTGTCGGTGTCGCGGCGTAGGGCCCGCCACTCCCCGCCGTACCGGCGGTGCGCGTCGGCGGACGGTCGGACGGCCGGTCCCGGCGGTCCGCCGGCGGTCGTGCGGCGTGGCGACCGCGGCGCGCGGCGCCTCCGGTGCCCGGCCGCCGGCGCGGGGCCCGCGGCCCCCGCCCGGTCGGGTTCCGCCGACGACCTGCGAGACTGTTCTGATGGACATCGCTCGCAGGAACAACATCACGGTCACCGGCAACCCCCGGGGGAGGACGGTGGTTCTGGCCCACGGCTTCGGCTGCGACCAGAACATGTGGCGCCTCACGGTACCCGCCCTGGCCCGGGACCACCGGGTCGTCCTGTTCGACTACGTCGGTTCCGGCCGCTCGGAGCTGTCCGCCTTCACGGAGGATCGTTACGCCTCCCTCGACGGCTACGCACGCGATGTCGTGGAGGTCTGCGAGGAACTCGATCTCCGCGACGCCGTCCTCGTCGGGCATTCGGTCAGCGCGATGGTCGGTGTCCTGGCCGCCGACGCCGCTCCGGAGCGGATCGGCGCGCTGGTGATGGTCGCCCCCTCCCCGCGGTACGTGGACGACGAGGGCTATCGCGGCGGCTTCAGCGCCGAGGACATCGACGAGCTTCTGGGGTCGCTGGAGGCGAACTACCTCGGGTGGTCGTCGACGATGGCCCCGATCATCATGGGGAACCCGGAGCGGCCCGAACTGGGCGCGGAGCTCACGAACAGTTTCTGCGCGACCGACCCCGACATCGCACGCGTCTTCGCCCGGACCACCTTCCTGTCCGATTCGCGGGACGATCTGCGTACGGTACGGGTGCCGACGCTGGTGCTCGAGTGCACCGAGGACGTGATCGCCCCCCGCGAGGTCGGCGCGTTCGTCCACCAGGCGATTCCCGGCTCCCGCCTGATCACCCTGAAGGCGACCGGCCACTGCCCGCAGCTGTCCGCGCCCGAGGCGACCAACGAGGCCATCCTGGACTTCCTCGCGAGCCTGCGCTGATGTGCCGCGCGGGGCAGGGACACGACTCCAGCGACTCGCACGGTTCCGACGACGCGACCGCGGCGGACGCGGCGTTCGCCGCGCTCCTGGAGGACAGCGCCGAGGATCTGTACGAGGCCGCGCCGTGCGGATACCTGTCCACGCTCATGGACGGCACCATCGCGAAGATCAACGCCACCCTGCTGAACTGGCTGGGCCTGGAACGCGAGGCGGTCGTCGGCCGCATGCGGTTCACCGATCTGCTCACCGTCGGCGGCAAGCTCTACCACGAGACGCACTTCGCCCCGCTGCTGCGGATGCAGGGCGAGATCAACGGAATCGCCCTGGAGATCA
>NZ_JAPSIW010000578.1 GCF_031178505.1 Streptomyces sp.
AGGCACGGGACCGGCTCGTCGGCGAGCAGTGGCAGTTCTACAAGGGGATCTCGACCGACACCCTCGACGAGATCCACGAACTGCTCTACCGGCGTCAACTCGAACACGGCCTCGCCGACGTGGAGTTTCGCATCGGCACCACCGTGGAGGCGGCGAGGACCGAGGCGTCGGGGCGGACGGTCCTCGTCTGCCGGCACCGCGACTCCGGCGAGCGCTTCGAGCACACGACGGACCTCGTCGTGGCCGCCACCGGCTACCGCAACCGCGTGCCCGACTTCCTGGAGCCGGTGGACGGCCTGATCCGGCGCGACGACCGGGGCCGGTACAAGGTGCGGCTCGACCATTCCGTCGAGCTCGCGGACGGCGTCACGGGACGGGTCTTCGTCGCCAATGCCGAGGTCCACTCCCACGGCGTCTCGGCGCCGAACCTGGACATCGGAGCCGTACGCAACGCCACGATCCTCAACGCCGTCACCGGTCGCGAGACCTACCGGCTGCCGAAGCGGAGCGCCTTCACCCGCTTCGACGTGCCGCGGGGGACCGCGTAGACGGCACCGGCCACGCCGCTCCGGCCACGCCGCTCCGGCCACGCCGCCCCCGGGCCTTCGCGCCCCGGGGGCGGCGTCGCTCACGCCTGGGGCGACTCGCGTACCGGGTGCTTGCTGAGGATCGACACGCGGTTGAACGCGTTGATGGTGATCGCGACCCAGATCACGGCCGAGATCGCCTCCTCGTCCAGCACCTCGCGCGCCTCGGCGTACGCCCGTTCCTGGGCGGAGGCGTCGGCGGGGTCGGTCACCGCCTCGGCCAGGCCCAGCGCGGCCCGCTCCCGGGGCGTGAACAGCTCGGTGTCCCGCCAGGCGGGCAGCACCCCGAGACGGCGGGTCGTCTCGCCGGCGCGCAGCGCGGCCCGGGTGTGCACGTCGAGGCAGGCGGCGCAGCCGTTGATCTGGGAGACGCGCAGATTGACCAGCTCGACCAGGATCCGGTCGAGCCCCGCCTCGGCCGCGGTCGCCCGCACCGCCTCGGCCGTCTGCACCAGGGCGTGGTACGCCTTGGGGCTCTGCTTGTCCACGAAGACCCGCCGTGCTCGGGTTCCTGCCGTGCCGTCCATGCCGTACTCCTTCGCCGCCCCGACGGGCCTTGTTCCGCCGGCTCCTGTAAGGAACCCTCGTCAGGGCTATGATCATCCCAAGTTGTTGAAATGAAAACTAAGCAGGGTGTGAAGGGGTCGGAAATGAGCCATGCCGAGGTCGAGGTGCTGACCGCCCGAGAGGTCCCCCTGGGCGGCCCCCGGGCGATGACCGTGCGACGGACCCTGCCCCAGCGCTCCCGTAGCCTCATCGGCGCCTGGTGCTTCGCCGACCACTACGGGCCCGACGAGGTCGCCACCTCCGGCGGCATGGACGTCGCACCCCACCCCCACACCGGCCTGCAAACCGTGAGCTGGCTGTTCACCGGCGAGATCGAGCACCGCGACAGCCTGGGCACCCACGCCTTCGTCCGCCCCGGCGAGGTCAACCTCATGACCGGCGGGCACGGCATCAGCCATTCCGAGGTCTCCACCCCCGCCACCACCGTCCTGCACGGCGTCCAGCTCTGGGTCGCCCTCCCCGGCGCCCATCGCCATGCCCCCCGCGACTTCCAGCACCACGTCCCCGAACCGGTGCGCCGCGACGGTGCCGAGATCCGCGTCTTCCTGGGCACCCTCGCCGGCGCGACCTCCCCGGTCCGCACCTTCACCCCGCTCCTCGGCGCGGAACTCCGCCTCGCCCCCGGCGCCACCCTCACCCTCCCCGTCGACCCCGCCTTCGAACACGGCCTCCTCGTCGACGAGGGCACCCTCGACCTCTCCGGCACCCCCCTCCGCCCCGCCGACCTCGGCTACGCCGCCCCCGGCCGTCCCACCCTCACCCTCACCAACACGGCCGCCACCCCGGCCAGGGCCGTCCTCCTCGGCGGCCCCCCGTTCGGCGAGGAGATCGTCATGTGGTGGAACTTCGTCGCCCGCACGGACGAGGAGATCCGCCAGGCCCGCGAGGACTGGATGACGGGCGACCGCTTCGGCGAGGTCAAGGGCTACGCCGGCGCTCCGCTGCCGGCCCCGGAACTCCCCAACACCCCGCTGAAGGCGCGGGGGAGGGCGCGCTGACCTGGTGTTTCCTCCTCGCGGCCGACGTCCGAAGCGGGTTCGCTCGGCCGTATCTCCGCATGCCGTTCGGCTCGGCGCCAGCGCTCCACGGCCTGCCCTCGCCGACATCCTCCCGCCCGACGTCCTCAGGACAAATGGGGGTCCTGGCGTCGGGCGAGCCCAGTGGCGGACGAGCGTGGTTCCCTGCCGACAGGCCCCTTCGGAGACCGGCGGGCGTTGATCAGTTTCCACGCCCTGCCGCGGAGGGCTGCTCCCCGTCATGACTCCAGCTTGCTGCCCCTCACCCCCCGTGTCCTTCCGCGTCGACAGCTCAAAAGCCGTCGACGCGGAAGAACATGCCGGTCACAGTTCGGGGCGAAGGAGGACGGGAGCGGGCGTCCGGGACGCCGCCGGAGCAGTGAGCGTTTTCAGTGGTGCCTCTCCGGGGTCGGGGACGGCTTCGGTACTGACGGTCGTGCGGTCGGGGCGGATTGGGGGGCGGCGGCCGAGGTCGAGACCGCGAGGACGGACAGGAGGACGAGGGCCGCGGCCGGGGCGAGCACGGTCCAGGGGGCGAGTTCGGCGTAGGGCTGGTTCTCGGAGAGCAGGCGGCCCCACTCCGGGGTGGGAGGCTGCTCGCCGAGGCCGAGGAAACCGAGGGACGCCAGGACGAGGACCGTGGTGGGCAGCCGCAGCAGCGCGTTGCGCAGCAGCGGACGGGTCAGCGCGGGCAGCAGGTGGCGGCGGAGCAGGTGGAGCCTGCCCGCGCCGAGGGAGCGGGTGGCGGCGATGTGGCCGCTCGCCCGCTCCTGCTCGTACAGGGCGGCGCTCTGGGCCGCGTACGGGGTCCATCCGACGGCGCAGACGGCGCAGGCGGCCCCCCAGACCGACGGGCCGGCGGCGGCCGTCACGAGGAGTCCCGCGAGGACGGCGGGGATGGTCGCGACCACCTCGGTCAGCCCGGCGGTCAGACGCGGCAGGAAGCCCAGGAGCAGGCCGGTCAGGGCGCTGACCAGGGTCACGGCGAGGGCCACCCCGGCGGTCCGCAGCGCGCCGTGGCCGAGCCGGGCGAGCAGGTCACGGCCGAGGGAGTCGGTGCCCAGCGGATGGGCGGGGCCGGGCGGCAGGAGCCGCGCCGCCGTGTCGACGTGCAGGGGGTCGCGCAGCAGACCCGCCACCACGAGCGCGACGAGGACCAGGGCGCACCCCGCGGCGAGGAGGCGCCGGGCGCGTCCGGTGGTCGCCTCGGGCGGCGGGGGCAGGGTGGGCAGGGCGCCGTCGCGCAGCGGGCGTCCGAGGAGGGCCCGGCGCAGCGCCTGGACGAGGAGGCCGGCGCCGGTGCCGAGGAGTACGAGCGTGAGGGTCGCCGTCTGGAGCGGCGGCAGGTCCTGGGCGACGGCGGCGTCGAGGGCGAGCCGGCCGAGCCCGGGGACGTTGAAGATCTGCTCCACCGCGACCGCGCCGCCCACCAGGGCGACGACGGTCGGCAGCAGTTGGGGCAGGACGCCGGGCAGGGCGCGGCGCAGTGCGTGCCGGGCGACGTGCCCGGGCGGGAAGCCGACGGCGTGCCAGGTCCTGGACCACGGTTCGCGGAAGGCGGCCGGCAGCGCCTGGTCGAGCAGCCCGCCGATCATCGCGCCCGACGGGATGCCGAGGGCGAGGGCGGGCAGCACCATCGACGCCGGACCCTCCCACCCGCTCGACGGGAACCAGCCCAGCCACACCCCGCCGACCAGGGCGAGCAGGGAGGCGAGGAGGAACTTGGGCAGCGCGGCCAGTACGGCCGCCGTGGTGCCGGACCGTTCCGCGCGGAGCTCGCGCCGCGCCCCGAGCCGCAGGGTGCGGGCGCAGATCCCGGCGGCGACCAGGACGGTGACGAGGAGCGCGCCCAGCATGAGGGTCAGCGAGACCCCGAACGCGGCGGTCACCCGCGGCAGCACGGGTTCCCCTGACACCCAGGAGGTGCCGGCGTCGCCGCGCGGCAGACCGCCGAGCCACGCGGTGAAGTGGGTGAGGGGCCCCTCGTCCAGTCCGAGCTCGTCGCGTACGGCGGCGAGTTCGGCAGGTGTGGGGTCCTGGTCGGCGGAGCGGGCCCGCAGCACGGTGAGGGCCGGATCGGTCCGGGACAGCCAGGGCAGCAGGGCGACGACGGCCAGGACCGCCGCCCCGGCCGCCACCCGTCCGGCGCCCGCGCCCGGCCGTGGCCATGGCCGGCGGGCGGACGCGGAACCGTACACGCTGCTCATTCCCGTTACTTGCGGCGGGTGTCGAGGGTGATCAGGGCGCGCTCGCGGGGGTCGAGGGTCACGCCCTCGACACCGGCGGCGATGCCCTGGACGACCTTCTCGTGGACGAGCGGCACGACCGCGTCCGTCCGCAGGATCGCCGCCTCGGCCGCCATGACCTTCCGCTGGCGCTGCGCCATGTCGCTCTCCTC
>NZ_JAPSIW010000579.1 GCF_031178505.1 Streptomyces sp.
CGGGCGGACTCCAGGGAGCCCATCGCGACGCGGTGCTTCTCCTGCGCGTCCCGCTCAAGAGCGTCCGCCTTGGCGCGGGCGTCCCGCTCCAGGCCCTCGGCGCGCGAGCGCGCCTCGCCGACGATCTTGTTGGCCTCGGAGCGGGCCTCGGCGATCGCCTGGTCGGCGGTCTGCTGGGCCAGCGAGAGGACACGCGCGGCGCTGTCGCCGCCCGGACCCTGGGCCGGCTGCGGCATCTGCTGCTGCTGCGGGTGACCCATGGGGCCGCCCTGCATCGGGCCGGGACCCATCGGGCCGCCCTGCATCGGGCCGGGGCCCATGGGCCCGCCCTGCATGGGACCCGCGGGAAGCTGGGGAGCACCGGAAGGCAGCTGCGGCGGGCCCATCTGCGGCGGCTGCTGCTGGACCGGCGGTCCCGATATGGCGGCGGGTACCGGGGCCCCGGGACCGACGGGGCGGTCCTGCTGCTCCGGAGGCTTGCGCATGTTCTGCTGCTGCTGCTGGTTCTGCGCGGCGGCGCGCGTCGCGGCGGCCAGCTTGGCGCGCAGGTCCTCGTTCTCGCGGAGCAGGCGGGTCAGCTCGGCTTCGACCTCGTCGAGGAACGCGTCGACCTCGTCCTCGTCATAGCCTTCTCGAAGGCGGACGGTCGTGAACTGCTTGTTCCGCACGTCCTCGGGAGTCAGCGGCATCTCTTCTTCACCTCTACGTAGTCGTCGGCAGTCGGCAGGACCGTATCGTCCACACTCACCTCGCGAAGCTGCTCACGATGGAGATCAGGATGTAGACGATGATCATCAGAACGAAGAAGGACAGGTCGAGTGCCACGCCCCCGAGACGCAGCGGCGGGATGAACCGCCGCAGAAGCTTGAGCGGTGGATCGGTGACAGTGTAGGTGGCCTCCAGAACGACCACCATCGCCTTTCCGGGTTGCCATGAACGGGCGAACTGGAAGACGTAATCCATGACGAGCCGGACGATCAGGAAGACGAGGAAGCACATCAGCACGATGTAGACCACTTGTAGTGCGACGCCCATCCCGCGTTTCCCTCTCCCCTGGCTCTCGTGCTCTCACTTGTTCCGGCCGCTCGCGGCCGGTCCGTCCGGTCTCGTTTCTCAGCTCTGGTTGAAGAATCCGCCCTCTGCGATCCGGGCCTTGTCCTCCGCCGTGACATCGACGTTAGCAGGCGACAACAGGAACACCTTCTGCGTCACGCGCTCAATGCTGCCATGGAGCCCGAAGACCAGACCGGCGGCAAAGTCGACAAGTCGCTTCGCGTCGGTGTCGTCCATCTCGGTGAGGTTCATGATCACAGGGGTGCCCTCGCGGAAGTGTTCCCCGATGGTACGGGCCTCGTTGTAGGTCCGCGGGTGCAGCGTGGTGATGCGGTAGGGCTCCCGCTCGGACACGACCTTGGGCATGATCACCGGTGCGTTCTTCTCCAGGCTCGGGCGTTCGGGTGTGATGGATGCCACGGGGGCAATTCGGGCCGGACGTCCGCTTTCGGCGAGTACCGGGACGGAATGGGCGACCGGTTCACGCGGGGCGGGCGGCGTCGGCACGCGCACCGGCTCCTCCCGCTCGACCTGGCGCGGGGGGGTGTGACGCCGTTCCCGCTCGGGCTCCGGCTCCAGCTCGGGCTCGAAGTCGTCATCGGGGTCGAAGCCCCGGCCGTCGTACCCATCGTCCTCCACGAGGCCGAGGTAGACCGCCATCTTGCGCATCGCGCCGGCCATTCTCCGATTCCTCCGCTCTGTGGTGGATCGGTCCTCGTCACCAAGTGCCCGCGATCCACGTGGCCATCCCGCCGTTCTGCGGAATGACCATATTTTCTGCTGTGGTCCGACTCGCTTCGCGACGTTACCCGAGCTTCGGGCGGACGCCGAGCACCGCCGTACCGACGCGGACGTGTGTCGCACCGGCGGCGATGGCCTCTTCGAGGTCCGCACTCATCCCTGCTGACACCATGTTCGCAGCCGGACGGGTCGCGCGCAGGGCAGTCGACAAATCCATCAGCCGGTCGAAGGCGGCGCGTTGCCGGCCGGCGTACTCCCCGGCCAGGGGGGCGACGGTCATCAGGCCGTCGAGCCGCAGGCCGGGAGCCGCGTCCACGGCCGCCGCCAACTCCTCGATCCCGTCCGGGGCGACGCCCCCGCGGTCGCCGCGCCCGCCGGACCCGGCGTCGAGGGCGACCTGGACGAGGCAGCCGAGCTCACGGCCGGCCTTCTCCGCGGCGGCGGAGAGGGAGGAGACGAGCTTCACGCGGTCGACGGATTGCACCACATCGGCATAACCCACCACGGAACGGACCTTGTTGGTCTGCAATTGACCCACGAAGTGCCAGGTCAGGTCGAGATCGGCACAGGCGGCCGCCTTGGGGGCGGCGTCCTGGTCCCGGTTCTCGGCGACGTGCCGCACTCCGAGCCCGTGGAGGATTCTCACGTCGCTCGCCGGGTAGGTCTTGGTGACCACGATGAGGGTCACCTCCTCCCGGGCGCGCCCCGCGGCGGCGCAGGCGGCGGCGATCCTCTCCTCCACCCGCGCCAGGTTCTCGGCCAGTTCCGACGTGCGGTCCGTCATGTCTCTTCTCGGTTCAACCAGACAAATCCCGCGAGTCGCCCCGTGGTGCGGTCGCGGCGGTACGAGTAGTGGTCGCGGGACTCCAGGGTGCAGACCCCGGCGTCCTCGACGTCACGGACCCCGAGCCGGGTGAGCTGGGCCCGTACCCCGGCGGCCACGTCGACGGCCGGAGTGCCCCACGAGGTCTCGGCGTACGCGGCGGGTTCGGCGTCCGCGACCTCCGCGCGCATCGCCTCGGGCACCTCGTAGCAGCGCCCGCAGACGGAGGGCCCGGTGCGGGCGACGATCCGTCCCGGGTCCGCGCCGAGCTCCGTCATCGCCCGCACGGCGGCCGGGACGACCCCGGCGATCATGCCGGGCCGCCCGGCGTGGGCGGCGGAGACGACCCCGGCGACGGGGTCGGCGAGGAGAACGGGGACGCAGTCGGCGGTGAGCACGGCGAGGGCGAGCCCCGGCCGGGTGGTCACCGTCGCGTCGACCGACGGAACGCCGTCCCCCTGCCACGGCCCGTCGGTCACGGCCACCTCCGCGCCGTGCACCTGGTTCATGTAGACCACGTCCGCCGGCGACAGGCCGAGCTCGCCGGCGGCCCGGGCCCGGTTGGCCCGTACGGCCGCGGGGTCGTCCCCCACGGCGCCGCCGAGGTTGAGCTCCTCGTACGGAACGGCGCTCACCCCGCCCCACCGGTCGGTGAAGGCGAAGTGCGCGCCGTTCGTCGCGAAGCGGTGTCCTATCACTTCAGGAAGTCCGGGACATCCAGTTCCTCGGCCTGGCTGTCCGCGTAGGGGCGGGCCGGCGGGACCACCGGCGGGACCGGCGGCAGCGGGGCCTCGTTGACCACGGGGGCGGGCTCGGCCGGCGGGGTGGCCGGCTCCTCGCGCGGGGCGACGGTGCCGAGGCCGCCGAGCGGGCGGGGGGTCTCGGTGGCGCGGGGCGCCGGGGCCGGCTCCTCGCGCTTGGCCGAGACCGAGCCGATGATGTTGTCCCGGCGGGCGGGCGGCTGGCCGCCGTCGAAGCCGGCCGCGATGACGGTGACCCGCACCTCGTCGCCGAGGGCGTCGTCGATGACGGCGCCGAAGATGATGTTGGCCTCGGGGTGGGCGGCCTCGCTGACCAGCTGGGCGGCCTCGTTGATCTCGAAGAGACCGAGGTCGCTGCCGCCGGAGATGGAGAGCAGCACGCCACGGGCGCCGTCGATGGAGGCCTCGAGGAGCGGCGAGGAGATCGCCATCTCGGCGGCGGCCACCGCGCGGTCGTCGCCGCGGGCCGAGCCGATGCCCATGAGCGCGGAACCGGCCTCGGACATGACCGACTTGACGTCGGCGAAGTCCAGGTTGATGAGACCGGGGGTCGTGATGAGGTCGGTGATGCCCTGGACACCGCTCAGCAGCACCTGGTCGGCCGACTTGAAGGCGTCGAGCACGGAGACCTGGCGGTCCGAGATCGAGAGCAGCCGGTCGTTCGGGATGACGATGAGGGTGTCGACCTCTTCGCGGAGCTCGGCGATGCCGTCCTCCGCCTGGTTGGCGCGGCGGCGGCCCTCGAAGGTGAACGGGCGGGTGACCACACCGATCGTCAGGGCGCCGAGCGAGCGTGCGATGTTGGCGACGACGGGTGCGCCGCCGGTACCGGTGCCGCCGCCTTCGCCGGCGGTGACGAAGACCATGTCGGCCCCCTTGAGGACCTCCTCGATCTCCTCGCGGTGGTCCTCTGCCGCCTTGCGACCGACGGCCGGGTTGGCCCCGGCCCCGAGGCCGCGGGTGAGTTCGCGACCGACGTCGAGCTTGACGTCGGCGTCGCTCATCAACAGTGCTTGCGCGTCCGTGTTGATGGCGATGAACTCGACGCCCTTGAGACCGACCTCGATCATTCGGTTGATGGCATTGACACCACCGCCGCCGACACCGATGACCTTGATGACTGCGAGGTAGTTCTGCGGTGCTGCCACGTCGAAGGCCTCTCGCCTCGAGTTACGTGTCG
>NZ_JAPSIW010000580.1 GCF_031178505.1 Streptomyces sp.
GGGTCCGGCTCGCCGCCGGACACGACGGCACCCTCCTCGGCGTCGGCCACGAGGTCACCACCCACACCTCCCGCGTCAAGGAGTTCGTCGAGCAGGCCGGCGTGCCCGCCCGGGTGATGTACGCGTCACCGCACGGCCTCACCGACCACCACGTCGTGCCCCTGGACGTCCCCACCCCCTCCTGGATGCGCGCCCCGGGCGAGGCGCCCGGCATGTACGCGCTGGAGTCGGCGATGGACGAGCTGGCCGAGGCCCTGGGCATGGACCCGGTCGAGCTGCGGGTGCGCAACGAGCCCGCCACCGAACCCGACAGCGGTCTGCCCTTCAGCAGCCGCAACCTCGTCGCCTGTCTCCGCGAGGGCGCCCGCCGGTTCGGCTGGGCCGACCGCGACCCGCGTCCCGCCGCCCGCCGTGAGGGCAGATGGCTCACCGGTACGGGGGTCGCCGCGGCCACCTACCCGGTGCTCGTCTCCCCGTCCACCGCCACCGCCACCGCCCTCCGCGACGGCGGCTACGACATCCGCGTCAACGCCACCGACATCGGCACCGGTGCCCGGACCGTCCTCGCCCAGATCGCCGCCGACACCCTCGGTGTCGCCGTCGGCTCGGTGACGATCGGCATCGGCAGCACCCGTCTGCCCCGCGCCCCGCTCGCCGGCGGTTCGTCCGGCACCGCCTCCTGGGGCTGGGCCGTGCACCAGGCCTGCACCCACCTCGCCGAGAGGCTGGCCCGGCACACCGGCCCCCTGCCCGCCGAGGGCGTCACCGCCTCCGCCGACACCACCGAGGAGGCCGGGCGGACCCCGCCGTTCGCCCGTCACGCCTTCGGCGCCCACTTCGCGGAGGTGCAGGTCGACACCGGCACCGGGGAGGTGCGGGTGCGGCGGCTCCTCGGGGTCTACGCCGCCGGGCGGATCCTCAACCCGCGTACCGCCCGTTCCCAGTTCATCGGCGGCATGGTCATGGGACTGGGCATGGCCCTCACCGAGCACAGCACGGCGGACCCGGCCTTCGGGGGCTTCGCCGAACGGGACCTGGCCTCCTACCACGTACCGAGCCACGCCGACGTGCCGGAGGTCGACGCGCACTGGGTCGACGAGGACGACCCCCACCTCAACCCCATGGGCAGCAAGGGCATCGGGGAGATCGGCATCGTCGGCACCCCGGCCGCCATCGGCAACGCCGTGCACCACGCCACCGGCGTCCGCTTCCGCGAGCTGCCGCTCACCCCGGACCGGGTACTGCCCGCTCTCCGGTAGCCCTTGGCACAGCGACGGTGTTTGCCGTGACCGATGGCCAGGTCAGGGGTGGTGCCCGCGTCGTCCGCGGTGACCGGTGCGGGCTAAGGGTTGTCCCGTAATGATCTTAGAGTCGCCTCGTGCAAGCGGGCCGGCCACCCTGCTGCCTACGACCTATCCGGTGAGGGCGAGGTTGTGCATCCGGGCGATGCCGGGCATGGCGTGGTGGACACCGTCGCCCTTGAGGCGGCAGTCGCGGAGGATCTTCCAGGTCTTCATGCGGGCGAAGACGTGCTCGACCCGGGCCCGGACCTGCTTGTGGGACTTGTTGTGCTCCTCCTTCCAGTCCGGGAGCTGGCTCCGGCCTCGCTGTCGGCGGTGGGGGATGACGAGTCCAGTGCCTGGATAGCCGCCGTCGGCGATCGTGAGGGTCTTGCCGACGGCGGCCTTGACGCCGGATTCCTCCCACGCCTTGCAGTCGTTGCGGTTCCCGGCGAGTGGCCGGCCGACCACGACCAGGCGGGTGTCGGTGTCGACTCTGCAGGCTGCTCCGCACTCGGAGCCGAGATCTTTGCGGGACAGACCTTAGTCGTGGTGGCAGCGAGGACCGCCCCTTCTCGCAGGTAGCGCGCGAGGGACTGCTCGTCCTGGTCTCCTTCGTCACGTACGGCAGCATGAAGCGAGGGCCCGTCAGGCCGGGCGTGACCGAGTTCCCGGAGATCGCCGACGAAGCGGTCCGAGACGGATGGCTGGTTGCTGCTCATGCCTCGGGGGCCTAGCCACCCGAGCCGTAGGTCCTCCTGGCCTTTTCCGGGGCCGGGACTGTGCGGGCCTGCGCTGCGTCCTCGATCTCCACCGGGAAGGCGGCTGACTCGTCGAAGCGCTGTCCGCGCTGGAGGCAGTGGTAGAGCTGTCCGATCATGCGGTTGGAGAGGTTGCGCTGGGCGGCTGTGTGCCAGTCGTCCGGACGGTCTGCATCCTCCGGAGCGGCGGCGCTGAGGGAGAAGTGATACCGGGCGGCCCTGCGGCGAGCTGAGCTGCCGCCCATCTCGGCCGCCGAAACCGACGCGATGCGGTCTCGGGGGACAACGTGTTGCTCGTCCGGGCAAAGCACGCGCCGGCGCCCGACCGCGAGGGGGTCGGGTCACGGCCACTCCCGGTTGAGCCCTCGCGGGTCTTCAAGCGTGTCGGTGTGAAAGCTTCTGTGTCCTCACCATTCGGTGAGGTCCACCACCCGCGCGCAGTGCGGGTCGGTCGCGTCCTCCGTCATGCGTTCCGCTTCGGTGATCAGGGATGGCAGGGCCGCGAGGAGGGCCGTGACCGCACCGGACAGTTGTACGTCTGCCGCGATCACCCCGGAGGCGTCCTCCGTGTCGAGGTACAGACGGAGCCGGTTCTGCCCCAGGAAGAGGAACCCGCGCAGACGCGGGTCCGGCTGGTCCTCGGTGAAGGGGTGGGCCAGGGAACGCAGGATGGTCAGAGCGTTGTCGTCCGGGGTGGGGTCCGCCACTTCGGCGGTGGCGGCATCCACGCGGACAAGGGTCATGCCCATCACCGTGCCGACGCGGTTGCTCGGGTAGACGTGGGTGCCGGCGTGGAGGGCGCGGAGGATGCCGGTGATGTCGTGAGCGGTGACGACGTGGTCGTCCGCGTGGAGGGGGATCTCGTAGGCCACCAGGTCGTCTGGGGCGTAGGCGTTCTCGGGGCCGGTGGCGATGCGGACGGCTTCGGCAGCCGTGGGGGCCGGTAGGACGCCCCGGATGTACTGGCCGCCGGTGAGGGGTGCCTGGATGTGATGGAACAGCAGGCGGGTGATGTCCGCCTGCTGTTCCGCGATCTCTTCTTCGTGCATGGATGTCACTCGTTGACCCAGTCGGGGCACTTGTTCATGCCCTTGCAGTAGGCGGTGATGACGCCGATCTTCTGACCTCTCCCGGCATCGTACCGACCGTCCGCGGTCTTCTGTGCGTACTGCGCGATGACGATGATCTTTACCTGGCGTCCGCCGTTGATTGCGTAGCCCCAGTACTCCAGGCGAGTACCGCTCACCTTGTCGGGCTTTTCCGTTGAGGGGCCCGTTGACCACCTTGCACTTCTTGATGTTGTGTTTGCCGGAGAAGTGGTTCCAGCCGAGTTCCCCATTACCGAAGCGCGTAGGTACAACCCTGCCGTCCCAGTCCCTCTGCTCATACTTCTCGCTCTTGTTCCAGTAGGGGGCGGCATGCGCGGAAGTGGCGGGACCGACCAAAAGAGATGCTGTCCCGAGGGCTACTCCGGCGAGCGTTGCGATCTTCTTCATGGCTGTCACCGTGGCATTTCGGTGGCTGCCCGTCTCACCGAATTGACGTCGAGCGGATGATTTCGGCCATCGATTGTCGGGGTGCACCCGTCTGTGCTCAGGCGGGTGCAGGCGAAACGCGCCCATTGCCGAATCCCTCCGGCCTCGTGCAGCCTGGTCAGCACTGTGCAGGGGGGGCGAATGGGAGCGCGTTGCCGTCGTCCATGGCCCGGGGAGATGCTCCACCACCGCCGCAGCCGCGTCCTCGTCCTGCTCAGCGAACCCATGCCATGCTTCGGAGTCTCATCAACCAGATACACAGGGCTGTTGGCCAGGGAGGATGCGCTCTTCACGCGCCACGAATCTTCGCGGAGTCGCGCACCCTCCGTCCCGCAGGTGTCGTTGGTCTTCGGGGAGGAGGAGCGGTGAGGGATACGGAGGGGCTTCCGGGGCTGATCCGGAGCCGGTATCGGGCGGGCGCGAGTATGGCGACGATCGCGCGGGAGTTCGGAGTGTCGACGTCGACGGTGCGACGTCATCTACCGGTGGGGGAGCGGCGGGATGCGGCGGCTGCCGCTCGGTCGGCTCTACGGCGTGCACCCCTCCACGATCCGCCGGAGGATCCCCGACGGCCTGATCCGCACCGGTGGCTCGACCGGGCGGTCCGGAGGCCGCCGGGTGCTTCCCGATGGGGAGATCCGCCGGCGGTATGGGGCGGGGGAGAGCTTCTCCGCTCGCCCGCGAGTTCGGAGTGTCTTCCTGGACCATCCGGGCCAGGATTCCTGCCCCCGAGCGGCGTCAGCCCGGCCCGAAGGCCGAAGTCCGGCCGAGTCGTCCGGCGCCGGACCCGAAGCAGAGGGTGGCCAGCCGCCGGAAGGCGCTGGTGATTCCGGACAAGGAGCTCCTCGCGCGGTACCGGGCCGGGGAGTCCGCGACGGCTCTCGCCCGTGAGGCCGGCGTCAGCTGCAACACGATCCTGCGCCGCATCCCTGAGGCCGAACACCGCGACCACCGCCAGGCGCAGGAG
>NZ_JAPSIW010000581.1 GCF_031178505.1 Streptomyces sp.
CAGGGCCGCGAGGGCGGCGCCGGCGAGGGTCGTTCCGGATCTGCGCACACGCATTGCGTGCCTCCGAAGGCTCGGGTGAGCTCGATGAGCTCCGCGGGGGGAGAGTGCGACGGCATGTCCTGGTGTGAACATGTCATTGATGTCGCCGGGAATGACGCTAGGCACGGAGGACCGGTGGCGGAAGGGGTGCCGGGTGGCGCCGTTGGTCTACGCCTGCGAAATACTGAAAGAGCTGCGGCGATGGCCGCCGCGCCGGGAAACTTTCAGCGGCCGGAAGGCGCGTGGAGGGTGCTGACGTGCACGGAAGCGGTACGGGAAGTGACGGCGGAGCCGCGCCCGGAGCGGGCGTCGACCGTGAGTTCCTCGCCCTCGAACGCGAACTGGCGGTCTTCCTGCGCCGCGCCCGCGCCCAGTCCGGCGAGATGGCCCGCGAGGTCCACCCCGAACTGGAACCGGCCGCCTACGGCCTCTTCGTCCGCCTCGACGACGCCGGCCCCCAGCGCGCCACCGAACTCGCCGCGTACTTCGGCGTCGGCAAGGCGACCATGAGCCGTCAGCTGCGGGCCCTGGAGGACCTCGGCCTGGTGGCCCGCGACCCCGACCCCGCCGACGGCCGCGCCTCCCTCGTCCGGCTCACCGAGGAGGGCCGCCGGCGCTTCCGGCGCGTACGCGACGCCCGCCGCGAGCGGTACGTCCGCAAGCTCGCCGACTGGGACCGCGCGGAGGTCGCGGAGCTGGCGCGTCTGCTCCAGCAGTTCAACGTCCGCGCCGAGAGCTGAACCCCGGGGCCTCCGCGTACCGAAACCCCGCCCGTCCCGCCGCCCCCGGGCTCGGCCCGTGCGCCCCCTCACCCCCGGCCCCGCCGCCGATTCAGCCACCCAGCTCCGCGTACACCGCCGTCGCGTCGTCGTGGAGCTTCCACCGGCGGGCGCCGCCCCGCGCCGCGCCCCGGGTCTCCAGGGACCGCACCCGGCGCAGCAGCCCGTAGGGGCCCTCCTCCCGCAGGACCCCGAAGCACTCCGCCCAGTCGCCCGCGCCGAACAGCTCCACCCAGCGGCTCGCCCCGTCCGTGAGCGCCGCCAGGGCCCGCACCTCCGCCCGGGGAGTCGTACCGGTCACCGCCCGCTCCGCGACCGCCGGGTCGGCCGCCGCCGTGAAGAAGCCGCCCTCCCGGTTCCGCAGCCGGTCGGTCGCCGCCACCGAGCGCCGTACCTCGTCCGGCACCCGGTCGAGCCGGTCGTCGAGGACGGCCCGGACCGCCCCGTCGGGCGCCTCCAGGAGCAGCGCCGAGTCGGACAGGACCAGATGCTCGACGGCGCTCTCGTCCCAGCGGGCCAGGACCACCGTCGCCTGGGGCGTACGGGCGTGAGAAAGGTCACAGGTGCCCCGGTGGGCGTCCGCGGTGCGCCGGATTGCCTCCGCGAGGATCTCGCCGAGGGGCATCTCCGGCCGGGAAGCGGACAGTTCGGTCAAAGCCCCGCCCAGCCGGGCGGTGAACCACGGGACCGGGTGCGCGCACCCGACGTCCCCGGCGGGCGGTGTCACCCCGTCGAGCAGGACGACCGTCCCCCCGCGTCCGCAGGCGGCCGGAGCAGCGGCTCCCCAGTCCTCGTTGGGGCGTTCGGGGCTGCCGGGCAAGGAGGCGACGTCGCTGCGCATGACGGTCAGTCTGCTGGCCGCGCCCGGACCTTCACAACACCTGCAAACGGCGGCAAAAAGGCCTGTACCAAGGGGCGTCAGGGCGCGGCAACGGTGGAACCGGAGGCTCCGGCGAGCTGCGGGCGGGCATCCTGCCAAAGCCCGCGCGGAAGATCCAACCGGGGTGCCGCCCGGGCCCTTCCGGGGCGGGGTGGCGAGTTGTTCGCCAACTCATGAGTGTTGTTCACTCGTTCGGGTGGCGGTGCGGCCGATGCGCGCCCCCTTGTCCGAAGCGCTGGAATGGTCGGAAGCCGTACCAGGGGTGGGGGCTGGGGGCGCTCCATGTGACCGGTCGTCACCTCTGCTTTGTGGGCGGACGAGTCAAGAATGCGAGCACCGGTGCAGAAGAAGCGGCCTCGGAGCAACAACGGCACGCCGAGTCGGACCACCGGTGAACCGCCGGCCTCCGGCGGCGCCCCGGCGACCGCCGCTGCCTCCGCCGACCGTCCCGCCGCCTCCCCCGCCGCCCCGGCCCCCGCGCCCGCCGGCCCCACCGGCCGGGCCAAGCGGGTCCGTAACCGGCTCGTCGCCGGGGTCGCCCTCGTCGGTGTCACCGTGCTCGCCGCCGGCGCCCCCGCCGTCCTCACCGCCTCCGCCGAGCTCACCGAGTCCCAGCGCCTCGTCACCCTCGCCGAACTCGACCGGCAGGCCGTCACCCTGGCGCACTCCCTCGCCGACGAGCGCGACGAGGTCGTCGCCTACATCGCGGCCGGCCGGGACGCCCAGACCGGCTCCCCGCAGGACAAGCGGCAGGTCACCTCCACCCGCTCCGCCCGGGTGGACCGGCAGATGGACGAGATCCGGCCCGCAGCGCCCGAGGAACTGCGCCGCGACCTCGCCGGCGTGCCCTCCGTCCGCCGCGGCGCCCTCACCGGCAAGGGCACGGCCCTGGAGGCCCACAAGGCGTACACCGACATCATCGTCAAGCTCCAGGCCCTGGCCGACGACCTCGCCGAGAAGACCCCGGCCCGCGCCGCCGACGCCTCGCTCACCGAGGCCACCCGCGCCCCGGCCGCCCTCGGCCGCGCCGTCGAGCAGGCCGCCGCCACCCGCGGGCTGCTCGTCGCCGCCCTCGCCGTCCCGCGTCCCGAGCCCACCGGTGAGGTCCGGTACGACCCCGCGACCGGCACCTACGTCCCCGAGGAGCCCGAGGGCGCGGCCGAGGCCGACCGCGTCCGCGACGCCCTCACCGCCGCCGCCCAGCAGGCCCGCGTCCGGGAACTCGCCGCCCTCGGCGACTTCGACCAGTCCGCCGGCACCGCCGCCCGCGACTCCCTCGCCGCCACCGTCGCCGGCCCCGACGTGAAGAACGCCGAGCGGTCCCTCGCCGCCCTCACCGACCAGCCCCGGCTGACCGAGCGCGAGCGCGCGACGTCCCCGGCCGCACTGGAGGCCACGCTCTCCGCCCGCATCGAGCAGATGCGCGGGGTCGAGTCCGCCCTCGCCGCCGAACGGGTCGAGCGGATCACCGCCCTCCGCGACGACGACGTCACCGCCCTCGAACTGCGCGTCGCCTTCCTCGGCGGTTGCCTGCTCGTCGCCCTCGGCGTCTCCACCTACGTCGCCCGCAGCCTCACCCGGCCGCTCGCCGTGCTCCGCCTCGGCGCCGCCCGGCTCGCCGCCGCGCCCACCCCGCACACCGAGGAGCCGGTCCGCTTCACCGGCCGCAACGACGAGTTCGCGCAGGTCGTCCGCTCGCTCAACACCCTCCACGCGCAGCTGGCCGGCCTCTCCGCCCACGCCGAGCGGCTCGCCGGCCGGAACGCCGACCTGGAGGCCGACAAGGAGGCCGTCGGCGCCGAGCTCGCCACCCAGCGCGCCGACCTCCAGGGCCGCGTCGCCCTGCTCACCGCCGACCTGGAGCGGCTCAAGGGCACCGTCCAGCACACCTTCGTCAACCTCTCCCTGCGCAGCCTCGGCCTCGTCGAGCGCCAGCTCGGCGTCATCGAGAAGCTGGAGGAGCGCGAGCAGGACCCGGACCGCCTGGCCACCCTCTTCAAGCTCGACCACATGGCGACCGTCATGCGCCGCCACAGCGAGAACCTCCTCGTCCTCGCCGGCCACGAGCACGTCCACGGCCACGCCGGGCCCGTCCCGCTCGTCGACGTGCTGCGCGCCGCCGTCAGCGAGATCGAGCGCTACGAGCGGGTCACCATCCAGTCCCTCCCGCCGCACGCCCAGGTCGCCGGTTTCGCCGCCGACGACCTGAGCCACCTGGTCGCGGAGCTCCTGGAGAACGCCACCTCCTTCTCGCCGCCGGACGCCGAGGTCCAGCTCTCCGGCTGGCTCCTGGAGAGCGGCGAGGTCATGCTCTCCGTCCAGGACGCGGGCATCGGCGTCGCCCCGGCCCGGCTCGCCGAACTCAACGCGCGCCTCGCCGAGGCCGACCCGGACGCCTTCGAGGGCGAGGGCCTGGGCATGCGGGTCGTCGCCCTGCTCGCCGCCCGCCACGGCGTCAGCGTCCAGCTGCGCGGGCAGAAGCCGGGCGGTACGGCGGCCGTCGTCGTCCTGCCACTGCCGCTGCTGCCCTCCGTCCCGCCGGCCTCGGCCGTCCCCGAGCCGGTACGCGGCGGGGGCTCCGCGCCCACGATCAACCTGCCGGGCTCCGTCGCCGAGGCCAACTCCAACACCCTCCCCTCCCGCACCAGGGACCCGCTGGTGGAAGCCGCCGAGCGGGCCTTGCGCACGGCCGGGGACCAGGGCGCGCCCGGAGCACCGGCGGAGCCCGCCCCGGTGGCGGAGCCGGCGGCCGCACAGCCCCCGGCACCCGCGGAGCCCGTACGGGACGCGACGGAGCCCGCCGAGGCCCCCGCCGCGTTCGCCGACCCCG
>NZ_JAPSIW010000056.1 GCF_031178505.1 Streptomyces sp.
CTGGTCGAACGGCTCCCCGATCCCAGCGACCGGCGCGGTGTCCTCGTCCGGCTCACTCCCGAGGGCCGGGACCGCGCCGACGAGGCGCTGGCCGGACTGCTCGCCCAGGAGCGGGCCATCCTCTCCCAGCTCTCCCGCACCCAGCGCGGCGAGCTGGCAGCGCTGCTACGCCGGCTGACCGCCCCGTTCGACAACGTCCCCGGCTAGCGGAGCCTCCAGCGGCGCGGGGCCGACGCCCGCCCGCCGGGCCAGCGCCACCGCCGCCAGCGTCGAGTGCACGCCCAGCTTGCCCAGCACGTTCTGCATGTGGGTACGGACCGTGTGCGGCGACAGGAACAGCCGCTCGGCCACCGCCTTCCGCCCCAGGCCCGCCACCATGCAGCGCAGCACCTCCCGCTCGCGCGGGGTCAGCGACTCCACGAGCCGTTCGCTCTCGGTGCGGTGCCGCCGGGCCTCCGTCAGCTCCCGCAGCACGCCCGTGAGCAGCGCGGGCGGCAGATGTGTCTCGTCCCTCAGCACCCCCCGGACCACGGCGAGGAGCCGCTGCAGGGAACAGTCCTTGGCGACCCAGCCCGAGGCCCCGGCCTGCAGCGCGAGCGCCGCCCTGCGGGGGTCGTCCCGCTCCGCGAGGACCACGGTGCGCACGGCGGGATAGGTGCCGCGCACCCCGGCCACCAGGGCGATCCCGTCCGCAGGCCCGCCGGCCGTTCCGTCCCCCGGCGCCCGTGGCCCGGGCAGGGACGGCCCGCCCGCGCCCGTACCGGTGAGCGGCGCCGGGCCCGGACCGGGAGCCACTCCGAGGTCGGCGTCGACGAGGAGCACGTCGAACCTGCGGCCCTCCGCGGCGGCGCGCTCCAGGGAGCGCAGCGCGGCCTGGCCGGTGCCCGCCGCGGCCACGTCGACGTCCGGCTCGGCCGCGAGAGCGGCGGCCAGCGACTCGGCGAACACGCGGTGGTCGTCCACCACCAGGACCCGGATACGTGCCACAGAACCCCCATGCGTCGAGGAACGGACCGGCGCGGGCACGGCGCCGGAGGCGGGTCGTCCGTCGCACGGCCGCCGCCGTGCACAGACTGCTACCCCTCTCCGAGCGCCGTACCCGGCGGTTCTCGACCCCTGAAACGGCACCGGCCCCCACCGGTGCTGCCCAACAGAGTAGGGGCGGGGCGGCACGGCGGGGGCCGATTGGCGGAACTGTCCGAAGACGGTGGGCGGCGGGGCGCGTTCAGACGAGGCGCCGCGCGCCCGCCGAGGGGACGGCGGGGAAGACGCCGGGCGCCGTGTGGCCGGCGCCGGCGAAGGCCTCCCGCACCGCGGTGGCGACCGCGTCCGCCCTGGCGCTCTCCACCAGGACGACCGCCGAACCGCCGAAGCCGCCGCCGGTCATGCGGGCACCGAGGGCCCCGGCCGCGTTCGCCGCCGTGACCACCAGGTCCAGTTCCGGGCAGGAGACCCGCAGGTCGTCGCGGAGCGAGACGTGGCCCTCGGTGAGGACCGGTCCGACCTCCCGGGTCCTTCCGGCGCCCAGGAGCGCGACGGTCCGGGCCACCCGGTCGTTGTCGGAGACCACGTGCCGGACGTACCGCGCCGTCGTCCCCCCGCCCAGCCGGGCGAGCGCTTCCGGCAGGTGCGCGGCGCTCACCTCGCGCAGGGTCCGCACACCGAGCGCCCGCGCGCCCGCTTCGCAACCGGCGCGCCGCTCGGCGTACGCGCCGTCCCCGAGGGCGTGCTTGACCCGGGTGTCCACGACGAGCAGCGTGAGCCCTTCGCGGGCCGGGTCGAAGGGGACCTGACGGTACGAGAGGTCGCGGGTGTCGAGGTGGAGGGCGTGGCCCTCCTCGGCGCAGGCGGACGCCATCTGGTCCATGACGCCGCAGGGAACGCCGACGAAGGCGTTCTCCGCGCGCTGAGCTATCCGGGCGAGTTCGGGCCGGCTGAGACCGAGGCCGAAGAGGTCGTTCAGGGCGAGGGCGGTGACGACCTCCAGGGCGGCCGAGGAGGAGAGTCCGGCGCCGGTGGGCACGGTGGAGGCGAGGTGGACGTCGGCGCCGGTGACCGGGTGGCCCGCGGCGCGCAGCGCCCAGACGACGCCCGCCGGGTAGGCGGCCCAGCCGCCGCCGGAGAGCGGTTCGAGGGTGCCGGTGTCCAGCTGGACGACACCGCCGTCGGCGTCGGCGGAGTGCAGCCGCAGCACGCCGTCGTCCCGGCGGGAGACGGCCGCGACGGTGGTGTGCGGCAGGGCGAGCGGCAGCACGAAGCCGTCGTTGAAGTCGGTGTACTCGCCGATGAGGTTGACCCGGCCGGGGGCCGCCCAGACCCCCTCGGGCGCGCTGCCGTACAGCGCCTCGAAGCCGGTGGCGACGCTCATGTCCGGTCCTCCTCGTGGCGCGCGCGGGCGAAGTCCCAGGCGTCGGCGACGACGGCCGCCAGGTCGGTGCGGGTGGGCCGCCAGCCGAGGCGTTCGCGGGCGGTGTCGGCGGAGGCCACGAGGACCGCCGGGTCGCCGGGGCGGCGCGGGGCGGTGATCTCGGGGACGGGGTGGCCGGTGACCGCGCGGACGGTGTCGACGACCTCGCGGACGGAGAAGCCGTTGCCGTTGCCCAGGTTGCAGACGAGGTGCTCGCCCGCCGCCATGGCGTCGAGGGCCAGCAGGTGGGCCTCGGCGAGGTCGGCGACGTGGATGTAGTCGCGGACGCAGGTGCCGTCGGGGGTCGGGTAGTCCGCGCCGTACACCGAGATCGCCTCGCGCCGGCCGAGGGCGACCTGGAGGACGAGCGGGATGAGGTGGGACTCGGGCTCGTGGCGCTCCCCGTGGGAGCCGTACGCCCCGGCGACGTTGAAGTAGCGCAGGGAGACGGCGGCGAGGCCGTGGGCGGCGCACTCCCCGCCGATCATGTGGTCCACGGCGAGCTTGGTCGCCCCGTAGGGGCTGGTGGGCGCGGTGGGGGCGGTCTCGGTGATCGGGACGGAGACCGGTTCGCCGTAGGTGGCGGCGGTGGAGGAGAAGACGAGGCGGCGCACCCCGGCCGCGCGCATCGCGGCGAGGAGCGCGATCGTGCCGCCGACGTTGTTCTCCCAGTACTTCTCCGGGTGGACGACGGATTCGCCGACCTGTGAGGAGGCGGCGAAGTGGAGGACGGCGTCGTACGAGCCGTCGAGCCATCGGGCGGCGTCCTGGACGCGGCCCTCCACGAACTCCGCGCCCTCGGGGACGGCTTCGGCGAAGCCGGTGGAGAGGTCGTCGAGGACGGTGACCGCGTGGCCCCGCTCCAGGAGGTGGGCGGCGACCACGCTGCCCACGTATCCGGCTCCTCCGGTCACCAGGTACTTCTTCCGCGCGGTCGTCATGCGCTCGCCACCTCTCGGAGTCGTCGGGCCGCGTCCTCGGGCCGTACGTCGTTCATGAACGCGCCCATGCCGGACTCGGTGCCGGCGAGGAACTTCAGCTTGCCGGGGGCGCGCCGGACGGTGAACAGCTCCAGGTGGAGTCCGAAGTCCTCGCGGCGGGGGTCGCCGAAGGGGGCCTGGTGCCAGGCGGAGATGTAGGGGGTGGGCGGCTGGTCCGGGCCGAAGAGCCGGTCGAAGCGCCGCAGGAGTTCCAGGTAGACGGGGGCGAAGTCGGCGCGGGCGGCCTCGTCCAGGGCGAGCAGGTCGGGCACCCGGCGGCGGGGGTGGAGGTGGACCTCGTACGGCCAGTGGGCGGCGTAGGGCACGAAGGCGGTCCAGTGCTCGGTCTCCAGGACGATCCGCTCGCCGTCGGCGCGTTCGCGGGCGACGAGGTCGTCGAAGAGGTTGCGGCCGGTGGCGCGGCGGTGCTCGTCGACGCGGCGGCGGGTCGCGGCGGTGCGGGGCGCGACGAAGGGGAAGGCGTAGATCTGGCCGTGGGAGTGGGGCAGGGTGACGCCGATCTCCTGGCCCCGGTTCTCGAAGCAGTAGACCTGCTGGACGCCGGGGAGGGCGGAGAGGGCGGCGGTGCGGTCGGTCCAGGCGTCGAGGACGAGCCGGGTCCGTTCCTCGGTGAGGTCGGCGAAGGAGGCGGTGTGGTCGTCGGTGAAGCAGACGACCTCGCAGCGGCCGACGCCGCCGGAGAGGGAGGGGAAACGGTTCTCGAAGACGACGACCTCGTACGCCTCCTCGGGGACTTCGCTCTCGCGGCCGCCGGTGGCCGGACAGAGCGGGCAGGCGTCGGCCGGCGGGTGGTAGGTGCGGGCCTGCCGGTGGGAGGCGATGGTGACCGGGTCACCGGTGAGCTCGTCGAGCCGGATCTCGGAGCGGGAGACCACGGCCGTCAGGGGGCGCGGGTCGGTGGCGGTGCGGACGGCGTCGTCACGTCCGTCGTAGTAGATCAGCTCACGCCCGTCGGCGAGCGTGGTGACGGTCTTCTTCACGGGAGGCCCTCCGCGGGATCGAACAGAACCACGCACAAGTAATCACAATCCAACATCGCCGTCAATGGCGGAGCCCGGGACCGCCCCTGGGCCGTCGCCCCGCGGTTCCGGTGCACGTGCCGGAGGGCTCCGGCGCCGGTGTCAGGGGGCGCGCCGGGGCCCCGGCACCACCCGGTCGAGCAGTCCCGTGCGCGCCGCGAGGGCCGCCGCCTCCAGACGCGAGCCGACCCCCAGCTTCATCAGGACCCGCTGCACGTGCGTCCGGGCCGTGCTGGGCGCGATGCCCATCCCGGCCGCGATCAACCGGGTGTCCTCGCCCTCCGCGACCCGGACGAGGACCTCCACCTCACGCCGCGTCAGCAGCCGCAGCAGCCGCTGCCCCTCGTCGTCCGGCCGCGCCGCCGGGTGGAGCAGCTCCGCGAAGGCGCCCTGCAGCAGCAGCGGCGCGACCGCCGCCTCCCCCGCCCGCGCCTTCAGGAGCGCCCGCTCCACCCCTTCGATGCGCTCGTCGTGCCGCACGTAGCCCGCGGCCCCGGCCGCGAACGCCGCCGCGATCCCGCGCGGCGACGGCACGGGCCCCAGCACCACCACGGCCACCTGCGGCCGTTCCCGTCTGATCCGTACGACCGGCTCGAAGGCGCCCGGAGCGGCCGGTGCCGCCGTGCCGAGCAGGCACACCTCCGGCGCCCGGCCGATCACGAGGTCCACCGCCCCCGCCACCGGCGCGGCCGCCGCGAGCACCCGGTGCCCGCGCAGCTTCAGCGCCGAGGCGAGCGCCTCCGCGAGCAGACGGTGCTCGTCCACCACCACGAGGCGTACGCCCATCCGGCCTCCCCCTCCTCCGGGTCCGCCGCTCCCCGGCCACCCTGACCCGGCAAGCTACACGCTCCCCCGCTCCGCGAGACCCCAACCACCGGCCGGGTCCGGGAGCCGGAAACGCCCGAGGGCTCCCCCGGAACGACCGGGGGAGCCCTCGAAGGCCTGTCTCGGCGCGGCCGTCAGCGCGGCACGGCGAAGGAGACGAGCAGGTACTTCTTGCTGGTGTCCGTCGGGCGGGCCTTGCTCACCAGGTTGGCGGAGATGAAGAACCGGCCGCTTTCGTATCGGAGTTCGGCACCCGTCAGGCTGAAGCTGGTCTCGGCGTCCCGGATCGAACGGTCCGCCGGGTTCTCCAGGAGGAGGGTCTCCTTCATCGTGCCGCCGTTGATGGAGACGATCCGCCCGCCCTTGTCGTAGGGCGGCTCCTTGTACGCGATGAGGTCGCCGCCGTCCATGCGCAGCGGCACCAGCGTGTACCGGTCACCGGCGTCGGCCTTCTCCGGGACCGTACGGCCCGTGGCCAGGTCGAAGGCGATGATCTCGTTGGTCTCGTCGCCGTACTCGCCGGTGCTTCCCTCGTGCTCCTCGGTCGGCACGTACAGCCGGCCGTTGCCGACGAGCACCTGCGAGCAGGACTCGACCTTGGTGGAGCGGCAGCGGGCCGCGTACTGGTCCGCGTCCGCGGTGATCTTCGCCTTCAGCTTGCCCGTCTTCTCGTCGAGGGAGAAGAAGTCGGAGATGCCGCTGCCGTCACCGGCGCTCTCGCCGACGTCCGCCGCGACCACCAGCGGCTTGGTGGAGACGACCGAGGCGTACTTGACGCCCGTGGGCATCTTGTACTGCGAGATGACCGCGCCCGACGTCGGGTCGACGTTCTGGACGGTCACCGACCCGCTGTCGTACGAGCCGCACTTGCGGACCGCGACGAGACCCTCGCCGCCGCCGTAGCCGAGGTCGTAGCAGTTCTGGTTGTTGGCCTGCGGCTTCCAGCGCGGGTTGCCGTTGGCGAGGTCGAAGGCGGCGCCGCCGTCGGAGCCGCCGGCCGCGACGGTCGGCCCGCTGAGGGTGACCTCGCTGAACCGGACCTTCGCGTCGCCGGCGGTGCCGCCGGTGACCGAGGTCGACCACACCAGCTTGCCGGTGTTCAGGTCGACCAGGCCGACCTCGGTGCACGGCTGGTAGTAGCGCGGCGGAACCCGCTTGGTGGCCTCGAAGAGGATCGGGGCCTTGTTGTCGGCGGTCTTGTGGCGCGAGACGCCGCAGACCTGTCCGGTCAGGGGCAGGGTCCACAGGACCGTGCCCTTGTCCAGGTCGTAGGCGACGACCGAGTTGACGCCCGGCTTCACGAAGGCCTTGTCCGTGAGCCACGAGCCGGTGACGTCCGTGACGTCCGGGACCTTCGGCACCGGCGCCGACCAGGCCAGCTTGGCCTGCGTGTCGGCGGGGGCCTTCTCCGTGCCGCCTCCCCCGAGGCCGCCGTTCCCGCCGGCTCCGCCGCCGGTGGCCTGCGGGGCACCGGTCGTGCCCTTGGCGTCGGGCGCCGGGTCGCCGCCCTCGGAGGAGGCGTACCAGATGCCCGCGCCGATGATCAGGACGACGGCCACGGCCGCCGCGACGACGATCTGCATCTGGGCCGACAGCTTCCCGCGCCCGGCCGCCGGGGCCACCGCCACCGTCGGCTGCTGCCCGTAGGCCTGCGGGCCGTGGCCCGGCGGCTGACCGTAGGGCTGCTGCCCGTACCCCGGCTGCCCGTAGGCCTGCTGGGGCGCGGTCGGGTAGCCGTACGGGGGCTGCGCCGGCGGCTGCTGCGGGGCACCGCCGTACGGGCCGGGCTGGGGCTGCGGAGGCTGCTGCGGGTAGCCGTAGCCGGGGTCCGGCTGCTGCTGCGGGTAGCCGTACCCCGGTGCCTGCGGAGGCTGCGGGGGCTGCTGCGGCGGGGGCGTCGGCGCGCCGAAGCCGCCCTGGTGCTGCGGATCCGGCGGCTGGTTCGGCGGCGGGGGTGGCTGCGTCATCGGTGCGTGTCCTTCACTACTTGCTGAACGCCATCATCGTCTTGACCTGCTTCTCGTCCTTGTCGTTCGACGCGGAGACGCGCCCGCTGGCCACCACGAAGGTGCCGCCGCCGTAGGCGTAGCCGGCGCTGTAGAAGCTGCCCTCGATCTCGGAGGTGCCGGCCGGGTGCTGGAGCTGGATCTTCGGAGCACCGCCGGCCGGGGCGATGGTGGCGACGGCGCCGCCCGCGTCGTACCGCGGCTCGACGTAGACCAGGACCTCGCCGCCCTCCATGCGCAGTGGCGTCATGGTCTGCTCACCGGGCGCCTTGGAACGCCACACGGGCTTGCCGTTCCTCAGGTCGAAGGCGATGACCTCGTTGGGGACGCCGTAGGCGGTCTCGGTCGCCATGTAGAAGCGCTGGGCGTCGGCGGCGACACCGGTGCAGCCCTGGAGGTTACGGCCGAAGACGACGAAGCTGCCGCCGCAGGAGGGGGCGAACTTGTCCTTGCCGCCCTGGATCTGGGAGCGCAGCGAACCGTTGGGGTTCAGCGCGAAGACGGTCCACTTCTTCTCCTCGCGCTGGGTGGCGGAGACCACCAGCGGGTCGACCGAGTAGACCTTGTCGACCTCCCAGTTGGGCTGGAGCTTGAAGCTCCACTTGGGCTTGCCGGTGTTGGGGTCGACCTCGCTGACCGACTGGACCTTCTTGTTCACGTCGCCCGAGGGGCAGTTGTAGGCGCCGATGAGCTTGGCCGGACCGCCCGCGTACGCGAAGGGCTTGCAGCCGTCCGCGGGCGAGGCGAACAGCTGGCGGCCGTCGGTCAGCGAGAAGCCGTAGGCGCTGCTGCTGCCCGACGCGGTCACCGTGTTGCCGCCGATGGCGAGGGTGTTGTCGGAGAAGGCGAAGAGGCCCTTGGGCTTGGGGACGGCCTTCTTCCAGCCCGCCTTGCCGGTCTTCAGGTCGATCTGCTGGAGCTGGGTGCACTTGGCGCCGTCCTTGGCGCTCTCCGCGTACCCGAAGACCATCAGGCCGTTGGCGGAGGGCTCCGCCGGAACCGCGCACAGCTCGAACGGCAGGTCGACGTGCCACTTGGGGCTGCCGTCCTTGAGGCTGTAGCCGTCGACGCCCTTGTACATCGCCTTGACGACGGTGTCGCCGACGATCCACGGGCCGTGCACGTCGGCGCCGTTGCGGGGCAGGTCCACGTCGTTCTTCAGCAGCCAGTTGACCTTGGCCTCGCCGGGCTTGCGGTCGGCGTTGAGGTCGTCGCTCCCGCCGGTCCCGTCGCCGCTGCCGTCGCCCTGGTCGACCGACTCGCTCGGCTTCGGCTCCGCCGAACCGGAGGCGGAACCGGAGGCCGTCGCGGTCGGCCGGGCGACCGGCTCCTCGTCGTCACCGCCGCCGACCACGGCCCAGGTGGTCACCGCGGCCACGAGCACGGCACCCGCGGCGATCGCCGCGACGAGACCGGTCCGGCCCTTGAACGGGCCGCCGCCGCCGGGGCCGCCGGGGGTACCGGGCGGCGTCGGGCCACCCGGGTGGCCCGGCTGCTGCGGGTAGCCGTACGGACCCGGCTGCTGGCCGTAGGGGCCGGGCGCCGGCTGGCCGTACGGACCGGGCTGGGGCTGCTGCGGATACCCGTACGGGCCGGGCTGGGGCTGCTGCGGGTACCCGTAACCGGGCTGCGGCTGCTGGCCGTACGGTCCCGGGGCGCCGGCCGGCGGGGTCTGCGGCGCCTGCGGCGGGACCGGCGGCATCTGCGGGGCCTGCGGCGGCCCCGGCGTCCCGCCGGTGCCCTGGGGGCCCTGGTTCGGGTCCTGAGGAGCTCCGAAGCCCCCCGGCGGCTGGTTGCTGGGCGGCTGGGTCATCAGCGTTTCCCCCTTGACGTGAGCGGGTTGTCTTTCTACCACTCACTCGCTGGCGCAAAAGCGACCGGTCCGCCCCTTGTGCCCAAGGGAGGACCGGCCCGTGATGCCCTCGTTATGCGTCCTCGGCCAGTTCGAGCCAGCGCATCTCCAGTTCCTCGCGCTCCCCCGCGAGGGCGCGGAGTTCGGCGTCGAGCTTCGCCACCTGCTCGAAGTCGGTGGCGTTCTCCGCGATCCGCGCGTGCAGCTTCGCCTCCTTCTCGGAGACCTTGTCGAGCTGGCGCTCGACCTTCTGCAGCTCCTTCTTCGCGGCGCGCGCGTCGGCCGCCGAGGGCCCCTGCTTCGCCGGGGCGGCGGGCGCGGCGGCGGGCGCCGGGACGGCCGCCTCGATCATCCGCCGGCGCCGCTCCAGGTACTCGTCGATGCCGCGCGGCAGCATCCGCAGCGCCCGGTCGCCGAGGAGCGCGAAGGTGCGGTCCGTGGTCCGCTCCAGGAAGAACCGGTCGTGCGAGATCACGACCATCGAGCCCGGCCAGCCGTCGAGGAGGTCCTCCAACTGGGTGAGGGTCTCGATGTCGAGGTCGTTGGTGGGCTCGTCGAGGAAGAGGACGTTCGGCTCGTCCATCAGCAGGCGCAGCAGCTGCAGACGGCGCCGCTCACCGCCGGACAGGTCACCGACCGGCGTCCACTGCTTCTCCTTGCCGAAGCCGAACTGCTCGCAGAGCTGGCCGGCCGTCATCTCCCGGCCCTTGCCGAGGTCGACGCGGTCGCGGATCTGCTGCACGGCCTCCAGGACCCGCAGCGTCGCGGGGAGTTCGGTGACGTCCTGGGAGAGGTAGGCGAGGCGGACGGTCTTGCCGACGACGATCCGGCCCTGCGGCGGCTGCTTCTCGCCCTGGGTGGTGGCGGCCTCCGCGAGCGCCCGGAGGAGTGAGGTCTTGCCCGCGCCGTTGACGCCGACGAGACCGACGCGGTCACCGGGGCCGAGCTGCCAGGTGAGGTGCTGGAGCAGCGTCTTGGGTCCCGCCGTGACGGTCACGTCCTCCAGGTCGAAGACCGTCCTGCCGAGGCGGGCGCCCGCGAACTTCATCAGCTCGCTGGTGTCGCGCGGCGGCGGCACGTCCTCGATGAGCGCGTTCGCGGCCTCGATGCGGAACCGGGGCTTGGAGGTACGGGCCGGGGCGCCGCGCCGCAGCCAGGCCAGCTCCTTGCGGACCAGGTTCTGCCGCTTGACCTCCTCCGTGGCGGCGATCCGCTCCCGCTCCGCCCGCGCGAAGACGTAGTCGGAGTAGCCGCCCTCGTACTCGTACACGTCACCGCGCTGCACGTCCCACATGCGGGTGCAGACCTGGTCGAGGAACCACCGGTCGTGGGTGACGCAGACGAGGGCCGAACGCCGGTTCTGCAGGTGGCGGGCGAGCCAGGCGATGCCCTCGACGTCCAGGTGGTTGGTGGGCTCGTCGAGGACGAGCAGGTCCTGGTCCTCGATGAGCAGCTTGGCCAGTGCGATCCGGCGGCGCTCACCACCGGACAGCGGCCCGATGACCGTGTCCAGGCCCTTCTCGAAGCCCGGCAGGTCCAGGCCGCCGAAGAGGCCGGTGAGCACGTCGCGGATCTTGGCGCTGCCGGCCCACTCGTGGTCGGCCATGACACCGATGACCTCGTGGCGGATGGTCGCCGCCGGGTCGAGCGAGTCGTGCTGCGTGAGCACCCCGAGCCGCAGCCCGCCGCTGTGGGTGATCCGGCCGGAGTCGGCCTCCTCCAGCTTGGCCAGCATCCGGATGAGGGTCGTCTTGCCGTCGCCGTTGCGCCCGACCACCCCGATCCGGTCCCCCTCGGAGACGCCGAGCGACACGCCGTCGAGCAGCGCACGGGTGCCGTACACCTTGCTGACGTTCTCGACATTGACCAGGTTGACGGCCACGTTGACTCCTGTAAGGGGTGATCGATCGGTGTCCAGGGTAGACCGTGACGTGGGTGGTCACTCCTGGTCACGAGGAGACCGGCATCCCGTCACGGACCGGTGGACCGCGACCGGCTCGGCTCTCCGTCCCCTTCGGCACCGGCCTCACCGCGACCGGCGGGACGGAGGTCCTTCCACCAGCAGCCACCCCGCGAGGGCCAGGGTCACCGCCGCCGGGGCCGAGACGTCCACGGCGATCAGGGTGGCCGTGTGGCCCTCCAGGAGCCCGGCGAAGCCCGCCGCCGACAGGCCGAGGACGCCCAGCAGGGCGAGGGTGATGCCGAACGCGGCCAGCGGACCCGACCCCCCGGTCCGGGCGGACGGCGCCGGCGCCTCGAACCGGCGGAAGACCGCCACCAGCAGGGCCGTGAGCGCCGCCGCCGCGAGCAGCCGGACCGGCAGCCAGGCCCACCAGGCGGCGGAGGCCGGGGCCGGCGGTTCCAGGCCGAGGGCGGCGAGCGCGCCGTACACGCCGAGCATGCCCGTCAGGTGCCAGAGGAACGCGGTCATCGCGATCCCGTTCGCCGCGACCACCGCCCGCCAGACCCCCGCCCGGGCCGCGAACCGGCTCCCCGGGCCCCGCAGCAGCTCGACGGCGCCGACCAGCCACAGGCCGTGGCAGAGCAGCGCCAGGGTCGGCGGGGCCATGTTCGACACCTCCTCGCCGGGCATCCCCACCATCGACAGCGGATACGGGCCGAGCGCGACCAGCGCGGCGGCGCCCGCGAGGCCCGCGCCGGCGAGGAGGGCCGGGCGGCGGATCATGCCGTCCGCGCGCAGGAATCCCAGCTGGTGGACGGCGAGCCACACGAAGGCGAAGTTGAGGAACTCGACGTACGGCACGTCCGCCGCGAACCGCAGCACGTCGACGAGGACCGCCCCCGCCACCAGCCCGGCGAAGGCCCCCCGGCCGTACCGCTCGTGCAGCCGCAGCAGCGGCGGGGTGAGGGCGACCATCGCCAGGTAGATCCCGATGAACCAGAGCAGCTGCGGGACCAGCCGCAGCACCGCTCCGACCGTCCCGCCGCCCGCGCCCGCCAGCTGGATCAGCAGCGCGGCGGCGCCCCACACGGCGACGAAGACCATCGTGGGCCGCAGCAGCCTCCGCAGTCGGGCGCGGAGGAAGTCGGCGTAGCCGGGCCGTGAGCGGTGCGCGAGGGCGTGCGCGAAACCGCCGACGAAGAAGAAGACGGGCATGACCTGGAAGACCCAGGTGGCGATCTGGAGGCCGGGGACGACGGCGAGGAGGTTGTCGATCCGCCCGTCGGGGGTGACGGCCGCCATCGTCCAGTGGCCGAGGACCACGACGGCGAGCGAGGCCACCCGCAGGAGGTCGACGTACCGGTCCCGGCCCGCCGGGGTGGCGGCGGCGAGGTCGCGTGCGCTGGTTCCCATGGGGGTACGGTGCCGAGCGCGGCCCGGCCGCCGACAGGGCGCGGGTACTCAGCCCGCGCCTGAGTACCCGCCCGAGGGCGGGGGTGTCAGTCCGTCAGGACGGTGGCCCCCGGGGCCGGGGAGGTCGCCACCCGGGCCGTGCGGCAGGTGCCCGAGGCGATCAGGGCGTCGGCCACGGTCCGCGCCGCGTCCGCGTCCTTCACCAGGAACGCCGTCGTCGGACCCGAGCCGGAGACGAGGGCCGCGAGGGCGCCCGCGCCGGTGCCGGCCTCCAGGGTCGCGGCGAGCGAGGGGCGCAGCGAGAGCGCCGCCGGCTGGAGGTCGTTGACGAGGGCGCCCGCGAGGGCGGTGGTGTCACCGGTCTCCAGGGCCTCCAGGAGGGCCGGGGAGGCGGCCGGCGCGGGGACGTCCACGCCCTCGGTGAGCCGGTCGAACTCGCCGTACACCGCCGGGGTGGACAGCCCGCCGTCGGCGACGGCGAAGACCCAGTGGAAGGAGCCGCCGACGGGCAGGCCGGTCAGCCGTTCGCCGCGCCCGACGCCGAGGGCCGCCCCGCCGACCAGGCTGAACGGCACGTCCGAGCCGAGCTCGGCGCAGATCTCCAGGAGTTCGGCGCGCGGGGTGTCCAGGCCCCAGAGCGCGTCACAGGCCAGGAGCGCGCCCGCGCCGTCGGCGCTGCCGCCCGCCATGCCGCCCGCGACGGGGATGTCCTTGGCGATGTGCAGGTGCACGGCCGGCTCGATCCCGTGCCGGGCGGCGAGGAGTTCGGCCGCCCGCGCCGCCAGGTTGGTGCGGTCGAGCGGCACCTTGTCGGCGTCGGGGCCCTCGCAGGTGACCGTCAGCGCGTCCGCGCGGGTGGCCGTCACCTCGTCGTACAGGGAGACGGCCAGGAAGACGTTGGCCAGGTCGTGGAAGCCGTCCGGGCGGGCGGCGCCGACCGCGAGCTGCGCGTTGACCTTGGCCGGGACCCGTACGGTCACGCTCGTGGGCGCGCTCATGCCCTGGCCTCCGCGATCCGCGCGAACTCCTCCACCGTCAGCGCCTCGCCCCGCGCCTGCGGCGAGATCCCGGCCTTGACGAGGGCCTCCTCGGCGGCGGCCGGGGAGCCCGCCCAGCCGGCGAGGGCGGCCCGCAGGGTCTTGCGGCGCTGTGCGAAAGCGGCGTCGACGACCGCGAACACCACCGCCTTGGAGGCGGTGGTGGCCACCGGCTCGGCGCGGCGGACGAGGGAGACGAGCCCGGAGTCCACGTTCGGCGCGGGCCAGAAGACGTTGCGGCCGATGGAGCCGGCGCGCTTCACCTCGGCGTACCAGTTGGCCTTCACCGACGGCACGCCGTACACCTTGTTCCCCGGCCGGGCCGCGAGCCGGTCGGCGACCTCGGCCTGGACCATGACGAGGGTCCGCTCGATGGTCGGGAAGCGGTCGAGCATGTGCAGCAGGACCGGGACGGCCACGTTGTACGGCAGGTTGGCGACGAGCGCGGTCGGCGCCGGGCCCGGCAGCTCCTCGACCTGCATGGCGTCGGAGTGGACCAGCGCGAAGCGGTCCTTCCGCTCCGGCATGCGGGCGGCGATCGTGGCCGGCAGGGCGGCGGCGAGCACGTCGTCGATCTCGACGGCCGTCACCCGGTCGGCGGCCTCCAGGAGGGCCAGGGTGAGGGAGCCGAGGCCGGGACCCACCTCCACGACGACGTCGTCGGGGCGGACCTCCGCCGTGCGGACGATCCGCCGGACGGTGTTGGCGTCGATGACGAAGTTCTGGCCGCGCTGCTTCGTGGGCCGCACGCCGAGGGCGGCGGCCAGTTCACGGATGTCGGCGGGGCCGAGGAGGGCGTCGGGGCCGTCGGGGCCGGTGGTGGTGCTCACCGGTACAGCCTACGGGGCACGGGTGCGCGCCTCCTACGGCTCACCGGCCGGGGCGGGCCGGGCGGGGCGCCCGGTGCCGGCCGGGCGGGGTACGAGCAGCGGTTTCGGCGCGGGGCCGGGTGGGGCTTCCGGCGCGGGCCGGGCAGCGGCTCACGCGGGCCGGCGGGGCGCCGGGCCCGGGTGGTCAGCCGTGGAGGCGGTGACCGCAGTGCGGCCAGGGGCTCGCGCCGCGCCGCACGTACAGCTTCTTCGCCCGGTACGTCTGCTCGGCGGCGGGCGCGTCCTGCGCGACGCCGTCGCCGCCGAGGGAGCGCCAGGTGGCGGGGTCGAACTGGTAGAGCCCGCCGTACGTGCCGGAGGGGTCGACGGCGTCCGGGCGTCCGCCGGACTCGCAGGCCGCGAGCGCGGCCCAGTTCAGGCCGTCGGCGCCCGCGACGGAGGGAGGCAGCGGCCGGGTGCCGACACGGACCTTGCGGCTGACGGGCGCGCGGACGATCTCCTCGCCGGTCCTGCGGGGCCGCTGGGCGACGCCGTTGACGGACCTCAGGCTGTACGTGACGCGGCGGACGCCGTGGGCGCCCTGGCGTTCGACGACCTCCGTGCCGGCGAACAGGTCCGGGGCGCGGACGCGCTCGACGGCGTACGGGATCGCCTCCTCGCGGACCTGCCGGGAGGCGGTGACGCGGAGCACGGTGACCGTCTGGCCATCGCGCGGGAAGCTCCCGGCCGGGACGGAGGTGGTGTCCTGGCCGGAGAGGGTGATCCCGGCCTCGGCGAGGGCCTCGCGGACGGTGGCGGCGTTGGTGCGGACGGTCCGCTCACGTCCGTCGGCGAGGAAGGTGACGGCGCGTTCGGTGCGGACGTCGAGGGCGAGGCCCCGCCGGGAGATGGGGGCCGAGCGGGAGACGGACAGGTGGGCGCCCTCGGCCCGGACGCCGAGCTGGCGCAGGGCGCCGTCGACGGTCCGCGCGGTGGTCCACACCTGGCGGCGGGTGCCGTCCAGGGTGAGGGTGACGGGGCGGCCGTAGCGGACGACGACCTCGTCCCCGTCGGCGAGGGCGTGGCCGGGCGCGGGGGCGACGATGTCGTGGTCGCCGACGGCGACGCCCTCGTCGCCGAGGAGTTCGGAGACGTCGTCGGCGAAGGTGTGGAAGGTGCGCGGCACGCCGTCCACGGAGAGCCGGACCGCCTTGTCGTCGGCGACGAAGGCGCTGGTGCCGCCGGCCAGGAAGGCGACGACGAGGGCCTGCGGGACGAGCCGGCGCAGCCCCTCCGCGCCCGCCCCGCCGGCCTTGCGGCGCCGTGCCGCCCGGCGGGAACCGGCACGTGAGCCCTGGTGCGGGACGACGGCCGGGACGGTGACCGCCGGGAGGGTCGGCGCGGCCGGACCGGCCTGCGGGGGCGAGGCCGGGGGCGGAGGTGGTGGCGGTGGAGCGGTCGGGAGGACCAGCGCGGCCTGTGTCGGCTGCTCGTGCAGGGGGAGGGCCGGCGCGCCGGCCCCGCGCCGTCCGGCCCGGTGACTGCCCTGGGAAGTGCTCACGAGGCCGGGACCCTAGCCCCTGGGCGGGTCACTCGGCATGACGACCCGGCTACGTGGCGTAACCGTTATGGAAGTCCGCGCGGCTCAGTAGTCGAAGGCGCGGGCGGTGTTCACGGCGATGGCCTCCGCGAGGTCGTTCTCCCCGATGCCCCGCACCTCCGCCATCGCCCGGACGGTGACCGGGATCAGGTACGGGGCGTTGGGCCGGCCCCGGAAGGGCGCGGGGGTGAGGAACGGGGCGTCGGTCTCGACCAGGACCAGCTCCAGCGGGGCGACGGCGAGGGCGTCCCGCAGCGGCTGGGCGTTCTTGAAGGTGACGTTGCCGGCGAAGGACATGTAGTAGCCCTTGGCCGCGCAGATCCGGGCCATGTCGGCGTCCCCGGAGTAGCAGTGGAAGACGGTCCGCTCGGGCGCGCCCTCCTCGTCCAGGACGCGCAGCACGTCGGCGTGGGCCTCCCGGTCGTGGATGACCAGGGTCTTGCCATGGCGCTTGGCGATCTCGATGTGGGCGCGGAAGGAACGCTCCTGCGCGGCCATGCCCTCGGGGCCGGTGCGGAAGAAGTCCAGGCCGGTCTCGCCCACGCCGAGGACGTGCGGCAGGGCGGCGAGCCGGTCGATCTCGGCGAGTGCGTCGTCCAGGGCCGCGTCGCCGCCGGCCTCCCGGGCGCCCTGCCGGGACCAGCCGTCCGGGTCGCCGAGCACGATGTGCGGGGCCTCGTTGGGGTGCAGGGCGACGGCCGCGTGCACCTGGGCGTGGGCGGCGGCGGTCTCGGCCGCCCACCGGGAGCCCTTCACGTCGCAGCCGACCTGCACCACGGTCGTGACGCCGACGGCGGCGGCCCTCGCCAGGGCCTCCTCGACGGTCCCCGACTGCATGTCCAGGTGGGTGTGCGAGTCCGCGACCTCCACGAGGAGCGGTTCGGGCAGCGGCGGCGGGGCGTCCTTGGCACTCATGGCCCCGATCGTACGAGGGCCGCGCGGCAGGGGCGCCGCGCGGCCCGGGTGCTACCTGTCCCGGTGGCGGAAAGGACGCAGCAGATCCGCGAGGTGCCAGTGGTGCGGCACCGGGGGCCGCTCCGGATACTCCTCGGTCAGCTCCTGACCGATCGGCCCCGCCGGCGAGACGGGCTTGGCCGCCCGCACACCCGGCTGGTGCCGCTCGGTCGCGGCGACCGTGTCGAGCACCGAGGAGACCTGCCCCGCGCGCATGATGCGGACGACGTGCCCGCCGCAGTTCATGCAGGTGGGACTGGACAGCGGGGACGGCACCCGCTCTCCTCCGGCCTTGTAGACGACGAATTCCTGGCCGGCCGCGTCGACGTGGTGCTCGATGTCGTACGCCTGCTCCCAGCCGTAACCGCACCGCATACAGGCGAAGGCGTACGCCTCATGGGCGACGGATATGCCGGTGCCGGTGATCTCGGTCATGCCAGCTC